>NZ_JBEBMH010000032.1:0-63861 GCF_040081985.1 Mesorhizobium yinganensis
ACGCTCACACAGGCCCGCACCGCCATCACCGCATGGAAGGAGGACTACAACCACCACAGACCACACTCGGCCCTCGGCAATATGCCGCCAGTCGAGTTCGCAATCAAATCCACGCTGGAAAAACAGGCCGCATGAGGCCTAAATCGAAACCCAGGACTCTCCCTCAAGCCGGAGGAGATTGGGGTCTCACGTCACCATCCGTACCGTGCCCATGCCCAAACACTGTTTGGATCGAGTGAGACCGCCCTATCGATGAAGGCCTTGGCGCGACCCTGGTCCCCACACATACTAACCGCTGCGCCTGCCGCAGTGAGGGCCGTGGGATCATCGCCGATCGATCCGGCTGCATCGACGGCACTTAGCGCGTTACTCAACTCCCGCTCCGGGTCGTGGGTCCATAGATAGGCGACGTTCGAATCATGGCACCAGGCCAATGGCTATCGCCTTCCTCAACAGATCGATTGCTTACCTGTTAGCGTCCGTCCGGTGTCCCCAGAGATTGGGATAGGCGCGTATGACGAAATCATATGCTCTGTGGCTGGTCGGCGGTTTCCCCTTCGCGAACTTGATTTCGACACCGCGGATCGTAGGGTGGATGGCGCCTGCGACCTGCGCTGCGATCCGATCCTGAAACTCAATAATGTTTTCCAATGCGCCTTCATGGCGCTCCGACCACAGCTGTGCCAGCGTTTCGGTTTCCACCAATTGAACCGAAATGCGACGCCTGTTCCCTCCTCACCGAACTGTGCACTCCACCACATAGGTCACACCCAATTCTTTGCCGACCTCGCGGACATCGACAAACCGTCCCTTGTAGGTGAAAGCGGATTGTTGTGCGATAACGAAGAAATCCCGTACGCGAGACAGTGCAGCGGTGATTTCCTCCACGACGCCGTCGGCGAAATATTCGTCGTCCGAACCTCCGATATTGTCGAACGACATCACAGCGACGGAGGGTTGATCGTGGCGTTGTTCGCTCGAACCGATGGCCGGAGGCTTCTGCGCCAGCGGCGCCGAGGGACCGGCAAAATGCACGTGCCCAGGGCGTTGATGGCAAAACGGTTGCCTCATATCTGGACCTACTGGTCGATTTACCCTTGGTCCGCCGGCCTTAGCCTTGGCACCAAAACGTAGGAAAACGCCTCGTCAAGTCGCCGCGCGTCTATGTGCGGGACAGCGGTCTCACTCATGCATTGTTGGGTGTGACTACGTTTGAAGATCTTCTCGCCCATCCCGTGGTCGGAGCGAGTTGGGAGGGGTTCGTCATTGAGATGCTCATCTCCGCTGCACCATTTGCAACGAGCACCAACTTCTACCGCACAGCGTCCGTGGGCGATCGAAATCAAACACAGCCTAACGCCAAAGATCGAGAAGGGATTTCACATGGCATGCGCTGACATCGAGACGGTGCGCCGCATTGTCGTCTATCCCGGATCGGACTCCTTTCCCCTCAAGCAGGATATTGAGACAATGCGTCCGCGCATGCTCGCACGAAGATTAGAGCTGGGCTAATCGACGGCCCGTCCTTTGCTTGCCTGCGGTTCCCAGGAATCCTCTCAAAAAGGGCGGTGGCGAGTTCTCCTCCATGTACGTGAGCGAAGACGTCTGCCCAATGGCTCTATCCCGACGCGACGCATCCTGAACTAAAGCCTTTCTATCTTCGTGTCTGGCAAGAATCGTCGATGCTGGGAACAAAACTTCAGGTCTGTGTGGGCGCGGGGGTGTAAGACACGGGGTCTCCAATTACCTCCCGACGGGAATCAACAGGCCGTTTGACATGGGTACACCTACAGCATTAAAACGGCATGCTGGTATAAAAGGTATGCCAAGTGATTGGGGTCCTAATCAAGCAGCGGAAGCTTTCAGACGAGGTTGCAAAACACCTCGAACGGATGATCCGTGACGGTGAGTTGGGTGAAGCCGACCGGTTGCCGCCCGAGCGCGAACTCATGCGGCAGTATGGCGTTGGGCGCCCATCGATCCGCGAGGCGCTCCTGCACCTCAGCAAGATGGGGCTCGTCGAAGTGAAATCGGGCGAGCGTGCCCGGGTTACCCGCCCCACGCCGCAATTCGTGATCGACGCGCTCGCGGGGACTGCGCGCCACATGATCTCCGCGCCGGGCGGCGTCCACGAGTTTCAGGCTGCGCGCATCTTCTTCGAAACAGGGCTGGCGCGAAACGCGGCGCTGAATGCAACCAAAGATGACATCGACGCGCTTGCCGAAGCGCTGGAGGCCAACCGACAGTCGATCGGCGACCTGCAGCGCTTCGAACGGACCGACGTGGACTTCCACTACGTGCTGGCGCTGATGATGCGCAATTCGATCTTCACTGCGATCCATGCCGCGCTCGCCGAGTGGCTGCTGGAACAGCGCCGCACGACTCTTGCCGAAGGCGAGGACGTGAAGGCCTACGAGGCACACAGACTGATCTTCGACGCCATCGCCGCTCGAGATCCGGATCGCGCTGAACGGGCCATGCGCGACCATCTCGACTACGTGGCGCGCCGCTACACGGCCGTTGTGGAGGCGGGTGGTTGAGCGGTTTCGTGATCATCGTGGATTTCCGCCTTAAGGCGGGCGCGCGGGGTGCGTTTCGGCCGCTCATGGACGCCAACGCGATCGCTTCGGTGCGCGATGAGCCGGGATGCCGGCGCTTCGACGTGGTCGAGCCGCACGGCCAATCGGATCGCGTCCTGCTCTACGAAATCTACGACGATGCGGCGGCCTTCGACGCGCATTGCCGCTCGCCGCATTTCCTGAGCTTCGATGCGGCAAGCGCGCCCCTTGTCGACGACAAGAGGATCATCCGCGCGGAGTTGGTCTGCGAGGGATAGGGCTGGACTGTTGGATCGCGTACGACGGAGGAGCGACGCGACCCGGGGGAGGAAAATCGATGGCGGCAAACGCCCTCAGAGACATGGCCACACATCGACGGGTCAAACTTGGCACGCTCGTCGCTGAATTCGCCACGCCGGGGATCGGGCATATCCTGAAATCGGCAGGCTGCGACTTCGTATTCTTCGACATGGAGCATTCCGGCTTCGGCATGGAGACGCTGAAAAGCGCTATGCGCTACTTCGAGGCTGCTGACCTGCCGATGATGGTGCGTGTCCCTTCGCAGGACTACCATTTCCTCGCTCGCGCCATGGACATGGGTGCGGAGGGTCTCATAGCGCCGATGGTCAGCACGGTCGAACAGGCACAGCACATCATCAACTCGATGAAGTACCATCCGGCAGGCACGCGCGGCGTTGCGTTGCAGATTGCGCACGACCGTTACCGGCCAGGATCGGTTGCCGACAAGTTCGATGCCGCAAACAAGCGCTCGGCATTCATCTGCCTGATCGAGACTGCCGATGGCGTCAAGAACGTCGACGGCATCGCCGCGCTGGAGGGGGTCGACTGCCTGTGGGTCGGGCATTTCGACCTGTCGGTGTCGCTCGGCATTCCTGGCGATTTCGCCCATCCAACATTCACGGCTGCAATGGACAAGATCATCGCGGCGGCCAAGAAGCACGGCAAGTCGCTCGGTCGCCTCGTGCCGAACGTGCAGCAAGGCCAGGAATGGTACGGACAAGGCTTCGATTTCATCTGTTACTCCGGCGATGTCTGGGTCTTTCACGATGCGATGGCCGATGCGGTGTCCAAGATCCGCAGCGGGTGCAAGTGAGGACGCGGATCAATGAAGAACGCAAAGTTCAAGGTCGCGCTCTCCGGCGACTTCCGTAAGCCGGACGGGTCTTTCACCTATCCCGACTTCGACATCGAGCCCCTGCGCAACGCGCCGGGCATCGAAATGTCTTTCCTGGAAGCGAGCGATCCGCTGCGTGCGGAGCAGCTCGAGGATTTCGATGCGCTGATCCTGCTTTCACATCGCTTCAACGCCGCGAGCGTGCCGAAAAGTGGCCGATTGGGCGTCGTCGCCCGCTTCGGCGTCGGCTATGACACCGTCGATGTCGACGCCTGCACGAGGGCGGGTATCGCGCTGGTCATCACCCCTGATGGCGTCAGGCGACCCGTCGCCGTCTCCGTCATCACGCTTATGCTGGCTTTGACCGGCAAGCTGATGGTCAAGGACCAGCTGACACGCCAGGGCCAGGACGGATTCAGCCAGCGCGGGCAGCACATGGGCATTGGCCTGGTAGGCCGCACGCTGGGCTCTCTCGGCATAGGCAATATCGGCGCCGAGGTGTTCCGCATGGCAAAGCCCTTCGACATGACGTTCATTGCCCATGACCCTTTCGCGGACAAAGCCGTCGCCGCCGAACTCGGCATCGAACTGGTCAGCCTGGAAGACCTGTTCCGACGCGCCGACATTCTCTCGGTAAGCTGTCCGCTGACGCCTGAGACGCGCCACATGGTCAACGCCGACCGGCTCGCGCTGATGAAGCCGACGGCCTACCTCATCAACACCGCGCGCGGCCCCATCGTCGACCAGAAGGCGCTGACCAAAGTGCTGCAGAAGCGCCGCATTGCCGGCGCGGGGCTGGACGTTCTGGAGCAGGAGCCGCCGGACACCGACGATCCCATCCTGAAGCTCGACAATGTGATCCTCGCGCCGCACGCTCTCTGCTGGACCGATCAGTGCTTTGCCGGCAACGGGGCGGCCGACGTGAAGGCCGTGATCGACTTGCAGCACGGTCGGGAGCCGCGCGGCGTGGTCAATCGCGAAGTGCTTTCGAGCGAGGCCTGGAAAAATCGGCTGGCTGGTATAGCAGCCCGCACAGGCACTTGAGAGGATGGGAATTCGGCGCGCCGCCGCGAGGTTTCGCGACGGCTACGGGAGGACGGCTCGGACGCCGCGCCGCGGACGGGCGTAGATGAGTAGGTGAACGGAAACGGCTGCCGCGTCGAACGGCGGCCATCGGTCGGGAGGACCTATACGATGAATGAAACTGAAAGACGGGATTTTCAGGCCGGCCTCGAAGCGGAGGTCGATGCCTTCATGCGCGGAGAGAACACCCGCCGCGACTTCATCAGGAAGTTCGGCATGGCGACCGGAATGATCGCTGCGTCCGGGCCGATCCTCGGCATGATGACCGACTGGGCGGTGGCGCAGCAGAAGGCCGAAATGGCCGATCCGTCCTCGCCGCTGGGCAAGGCACAACTCGCGGCACTTGAAGCCTCGACCAAAGGACCGGCGGATGGTTCCGCGTTCAGGGCCGTGGAGGCTGCCAAGCAGTTTTCCGGCGTGACGCTCAACCTCACCTCAGAAGCCGGCCTGCAGGCACTCGATCCGCGCAACTTCTCCGGCCCGATGTGGCACGAATTGACGGGCATCAACGTCAACGCGGTCGAGCTAGCCTGGCCCGACCTCTATTCGAAGTCGGTTGCCGAGCACATCGCGACCTCGGGCGCCTATGACGTTCTCGACGTCGCGCCCATGTGGACGCCGTCTCTCGCCGACGGCGGCGTCATTCAGCCGCTCGACGACTACATCGACAAGTACATGAACAAGGCGGACCTCGAGGATTTTCACCCGCTGTACAAGGCGCTGCCGACCTACAAGGGCAAGATCTGGGGGTTCTTCGACGACGGCGATGTGTTCGCCCTCTACTACCGCAAGGACATCTTCGAGGATCCGAAGATGATGGAGGCCTACCAGGCAAAGTTCAACGCCAAGCTTGAGCCGCCGAAGACCTGGAAGGAATACAACCAGATCGCGCAGTTCATCACCGACCAGATGGCGCCCAACACCTATGGCGCCGGTCACTTCCGCAAGGCGGGCAGCCCCGGCAACCAATTCGACTTCCTGCAGCAGTTCCGCGGCAATGGCGGCAAGCTGTTCGACGACAATATGAAGGCGGCGTTGGCGTCCGACGCGGGCGTTGCCACGCTGCGGAGCATGCTGGAATCGAACAAGGCGTCAATCCCCGGCAACAACGAACTGGACGCGGTTTCGCTGTGGGCGGCGTTCCTCACTGGCAAGGTGGCGATGATCTACTCCTGGCCGCCGTCGGGCCGCATGGCGGGCAACTACTCGCAAAGCGCCGCCGCCATCAACTTCATCCCGAAGTCGGAAATCGCGGGCAAGGTCGGCTATGCGGTCGTCCCGGGCAATCCGGAACTGGCAACGGGATTTAACAAGGCGTTGGCTGCCGACTCTGCGAACCCGGAAGCTGCATACCTTCTCATGCAGTGGATGGTATCGCCGCCTGTGTCTCTGGCGCGTGTCATGCTGCCCTACGCGCTGCGCGATCCATACCGGCTCTCGCACTTCAAGTCGGACCTTTACGCGTCGCTCTTCCCGGGGGCGAAAGATTACCTCGTCAATCTCAGCAACTCGGCCAACGTCGCGGTGCTCGACCCGATCATGCCCGGCGCGCAGGACTACTTCCAGTCGATCGACCGTATGTGCACCGCGGTCTGGGCCGGTGCCGATCCCAAGGCCTCGCTGGAAACGGCAGCGGCGGAATGGGATGCGACGACCGACCAACTCGGTATCGACTCTCAGAAGGCGTTCTACGCCGAATACCTGAAGCTGCCCGGCGCGACTGCCGACAACACGGTCGAGAAGCTCGGCATGGCGGTGAAGATGTAACCGAAAGGGCTCTGGCCGGCGTTTATGGCGCCGGCCAGTCGTCTTCGAGGTGGTGCATAAGGCCCGCCTCGCGCCGTCCCCGAGGGAAAGTCTAATTCATGACAGACGTCGTCAGGATCGCCCCGATGCAGGCAGCCGGCAGCCCAAAGCCGCTGTCGCGCCTCGATGCGTGGGCGGACCGGCACTTCAAATGGCTGCTGGTTGCGCCGGCCGTGCTGCTGATCCTGGCGCTATCGATCTACCCGTTGCTGTTCTCGCTGGTGGTGTCTTTCATCAACTATGACTTCCAGATCCCCGGCCACGCCTTTGTCGGGCTGAAGAATTTCGAGCGTGTGGTGTTCGATCCGGTCGCCCGCTGGTCGCTTTTCCTGACCGCGGCGTTGTCCGGGGTCAGTGTCGCCATCGAGTTCGCGCTCGGACTTGCCGTGGCGCTGAGCATGGTCCGCAATTTCCCCGGGCGCGCATTGATCATGTCGATCCTGATCGTGCCGCTCTTCATAAGTCCGGTGATTGTCGGCCAGGCCTGGACGCTGTTGCTGCAGCGGCCATTTGGTCCGACCAACTACGTGCTCAGCCAGTTGCTAGGCTACGACGTCACCATTGGCTGGCTGACCGAGAGTCCCTGGCTCTACATCTCGCTGATCATCGCCGACGTCTGGCAGTGGATGCCGTTCATGTTCGTCATCCTGCTGGCCGGCCTGACGTCGATCCCGCCCAACCTCTACGAGGCAGCCGAGCTGGATGGCGTCAACGCCTGGCAGGCGTTCTGGGCGATCACCCTGCCGCACCTTGCGCCGATGATGCTGCTTGCGATCACTTTCCGGCTGCTCGACGCGATCCGGATGTTCGACACCATCTTCATCATGACCGGCGGCGGGCCGGGTACGAAAACATACACCGCCTCCTACTATCTCTACACGGTGGGCTTCACGCAGTTCCATATCTCGCAGGCAACCGCCGGCAGCTGGCTGTTCCTGATCTTCACGGCGATCGTGGTGACCCTGCTCGTGCGCAGGCTTCTCAAGGTGGAGGCCGTCTGATGGCTGCCGCAGTCCGCTCCGCCCGCCGACCCAAGCGCCGCTCCGTACCGATCGCGCGCATCCTGCTGCTCGGCTTCTTCCTGATCTTCGTACTGTTCCCACTCTACTGGATGTTCAACACGTCGATCAAACCGAGCGACGACTATCTCGCAGTCCCGCCGATCTGGTGGCCGGACGAGCCGACGATGATCCACTATGAGGCCGCGCTCTTCAC
Source organism: Mesorhizobium yinganensis (assembly GCF_040081985.1). NCBI lineage: Bacteria > Pseudomonadati > Pseudomonadota > Alphaproteobacteria > Hyphomicrobiales > Phyllobacteriaceae > Mesorhizobium > Mesorhizobium yinganensis. Next base: position 7,798 of record NZ_JBEBMH010000032.1, read on the forward strand.
CTATCGCGGTTTTGAAGGCCTGGTTAACAGCCTGATCGTCTCGATCTCCGCGACGATCCTGTCGGCGCTGCTGGGCACGCTGATGGCCTACAGCCTGGCGCGCTACAATACAGGCGGACAGCATCTTTCATTCTGGGTGCTCTCGCAGCGTTTCCTGCCACCGATCGGTATCGTGCTCCCTGTCTTCCTGATCTACCGCAACATCGGCATCTACGACACGCGCTTCGGTCTGGTCATCGCCTACACGGTATTCACCCTGCCGGTCTCTGTGTGGATGATGTTCGCCTATTTCCGCCAGATGCCGAAATCGATGGAGGAGGCCGCCCTCGTCGATGGCTGGACCCGCTGGCAGGCATTCTGGCGGGTAGCCGTGCCACTCGCCGCACCCGGGATCGTAGCGGCGGCGGTATTCGCCTTCATCGCCTGCTGGACCGAGTTCTTCTTCGCGTTGCTGCTCACCAGCCGGAACGCCTTCACGCTGCCGACTGTCTTCCGGTCCTTCATCGGCTTCCAGGGTGCTCAATACGGCGAGGCGGCTGCGTTGGCGATTGTTTCGCTCGTTCCGTCGATCGCGCTCGGCGTGCTCGCCCAGAAACATCTCGTGCGCGGGCTGACGCTTGGAGCCGTGCGCGGCTAGGAAAGCTTAAGGATATGGCCGAAGTCAGGATAACCGAACTGCACAAGCGCTACGGCGCCTTCCATGCGGTCAAAGGCATAGACCTTCACATTTCAGACGGCGAGTTCACGGTGCTCGTCGGGCCCTCGGGCTGCGGCAAGAGCACGCTGCTGCGCACGATCGCCGGTCTCGAGCAGGCATCGGACGGCACGATCGAGATCGGTGGCGAGGTGGTGAACGACATGCGCCCGCGCGACCGCGACGTGGCTATGGTGTTCCAGGACTATGCGCTCTACCCGCACATGACCGTCGCCAACAATATCGGCTTCGGCCTCAAGGCCCGAAAGATGCCGAAGCCCGAGATCGACCGCCGTGTGTCCGAAGCGGCCCGCATGCTCGGCATCACGCCGTTGCTCGAACGTCTTCCGCGCCAACTTTCGGGCGGCCAGCGCCAGCGTGTCGCAATCGGTCGCGCGATCGTTCGCAACCCGCGCATTTTCCTGTTCGACGAGCCGCTCAGCAATCTCGACGCGCAGCTTCGAGACGAGATGCGCGGCGAGATCAAGCGCCTCCACCAGGCGATCTCGACGACGATGATCTACGTCACCCACGACCAGATCGAAGCGATGACGCTCGCCGACCGCATCGTTCTCATGCGCGACGGCCTGATCGAGCAGCAGGGCGCTCCGCTCGACCTGTTCGAAAGGCCAGCTTCGACGTTCGTCGCCGGCTTCCTTGGTTCGCCGCGCATGAGCTTTCTACCGGGTGTACTCGCGTTGAGCGGTGAAATCCCGGCAATCAGGCTTGGCGAGATGCTGTTGCCGCTGCCCAGGAGCCGCACGCTGAGCGGCGCGTCCGAGGGAATGCCGGTGCTTCTCGGGTTGCGTCCGGAACATCTGACCCGTGCGCGCGACGGTGCGCCGGCACAAGGGTCGCTCCGCTACAATGCGACGATCGACCTGCTGCAGCCAACAGGGTCGCGCAGTTTCGCGACATTCCGCCTTGCCGGTGCGCCGGTCATGGCCGAGCTGCAGGCGCACGATGTCAGCCGTCCCGGCGAAGAATTGCCGATTGACGTCAACATGAACAGGGCGTCGATTTTCGACGCCCTGACCGAGCGGGCGATATGATAGAGGAATTGAGTAGATTGGCTCGCCACCGACGATCGAATCCACAAAACAGATCACGAACGCAATTTGGTAGAACGTTTCTTCAACAATCTCGAGCAGTTCAGAGCCATCACCACTCGCTACGACAAGCTCGCCAGCACCTTTCTCGGCGCGATGCAACTCGTCGCAGCCTTCATAAGCCTCAACTGACGACACGCCCAGCGGACCCATAGTTCTTGTCGCCCAGAATTGCAGAAACAGATATGCGATGGGTATCTCGCTGCCGTCTGCAAACAATCTGTTGTCACACCTCGAATATCACACCTCGGGTATATTTTCCTTGAGAACCAGATGCAGTCGCGGTGGGTGACTTTCATAGGGGAGCCCGCGGATCGCGTGAGTGAGCAGGTTAAGCGCCTCGCGCGCCTCCACCCTGGGGTTCTGATCGATCACCGCATCCATGGTGCCGTCGAGAAGCAGGCGTTTTGCTCCTTCAGTCAGTTCATGGCCGACAAAAAGCGTCGAGTGTTCGCGACCGCGTTCCCGCATCGCCGCAGCGATGCCCTGGTTTCCCGCGCCGATGTTGTAGATCCCTGCCAGGTCGGGGTGCTGGTCCAAAATCGATGACGCCTCGGAATAGGCACGCTCCCGGTCATCCAGCATCTCGCGCAGTTCGACGATCGACAAGTTCGGGAATTCCTCGCCGAGAACGTGGCGGAAGCCCATCTCACGCTCTTGATGTCCACGGTAAGACAGGGAGCCTGCGAACAGCGCAATTTTCTTAGGCGCGTCCGTCCCGAGCAACCGTCCCAGCAGATAGCCGGCCAGCCGCCCCGCCTGCCGATTGTCGATGCCTACATATGCAATCCGGGGCACGTGGAGAACATCGGTCGCCAGGGTCACGACTTTTATGTCTTTTGTCGAAAGCGCGCGGATCGCTTCCCGAACGGTCGGATGGTCTAGCGCCACCACTCCGACACCAAGCGTCTTCTCGCCCAAATCCCGCAACGTAGTGGCCAGCGTATCAGGGTTGAAGCCCTCTATCGCATGGACGTGGACATCGAGCCCGGGACGTGCCGCCCCTTGCGTGCCCAGCTGGTCTAGAAGCATCCGAATGAAGGAGTTCGTCCCGATAGGCAGGACAAAGTCCAGCCGTATCCGTTCCCCGGAAATGGTCTCGGCATTGGCGTGTTCAGCAGGCAGGTAACCTACCTTGCGTGCTACGTCGAAGACGATCTCACGCGTACGCGCCTTCACTCCAGGACGGTTGTTCAGCACACGATCTACGGTCGCGGCCGACACGCCGGCCTGTCTCGCAACCTCCAAAATAGTAGCGCGCATACAATGCCTTCATCGCGATTCTGATGGGAAATGATGTAACGGCGTTTGCTTTGCGAGCAAGCGCACACCCAGTGCCGTCTGCGCTAAGGGAACCTCAAAAAACATCATGTGCGATGCACGCAATTGATATTGCTGTGCGGTAGTGATTTGAGTTTGCATGGTTTTCCTGTTTGGCTGCCAATTTTGATGATTATTGATTGGAAATGATGTTGACATCATCATTTTGCGCCGTCAATCTTCCTCATAGGGGCGACGTACCCCCGAGGGAGGAAATCGATGTCATCTGTGATGCGCATGTCACGGCGCAGTCTGCTCACGTCCGGTGGCAAGGCGGCGCTGTATGTCGGCGCCATTGGAATTGCGCCAAAGTTCATTCGTCCAGGCCGCGCTTTCGCGGCCGACGCTCTTGCGGCAGGCATGATCGGGGGGCCGACCGGCTTCGACGGCGCAGAGCGCTATCAGTACGGCGCCGATACGCCCGAAGGCCGCGCGATAGAAGCCGCCAAGGCCTTCAAGGCCGCCGGCGTCGACAAGATCGTGCTTGGCCTTTCCGATGGGTCGATCGGCCAGCTGACGCAGCCATTCCCCGCCGGCGCCCCCGCGATCAAGGATCTCTGGGAGAAGGAAACCGGGATCACGCTCGAGATCGTCGGCGTGCCGAACGGCCAGGAATTCACCAAGACGATGCAGGACATCTCCACTAAGGGTGGGGCCTATGACATCTACGCCGTTGAGTGGAACCGCCTGGGCGACCTCGCCGAGACGGGCGGCATCCTGAAGCTCGACGACTTTGTCGCCAAGCACAAGCCCGAGTGGGATAATCCCGAGAACGGCTATGTCGGTGGCGCCAAGGGCGTCTCGCTGCTGAACCAGTATCGCGGCTCGACCTACGGCGTGTCGCTCGACGGCGACTTCCAGACCTGGGTCTACCGCACCGACCTGTTCGGCGACCCCGCCGAGCAGAAGGCCTTCAAGGACAAGCACGGCTACGATCTCGCGCCGCCGACCACGTGGAAGCAGCTCGACGAGATCTCGATGTTCTTCCATCGCCCCGACAAGGGAATGCTCGGCTCCACCGACCTGCGCAACCAGGGCTGGGGCTACACCAACTGGTACCAGCGCTATGTCTCGATGGGCTCGCCCAACCAGTTCCTGTTCGCCGATGACGGCAAGGCGCTGATCAATTCCGAGGCGGGCATAAAGGCGACGCAGGAATACATCGACTCGCTCACCTACAAGTCGCCGGACGCGATCTCGTGGGGCTGGCCCGAGCAGTATGGCAACTTCGCCAAGGGCGGCGCTGCCATGACCTGCGCCTTCTCCAACCTGCCCAAGTTCCTCGACAACGCCGCCAACAAGGACTCGGCTGTCACCGGCAAGATCGGCACGATGCTGCCGCCCGGCCGCGAGGTCGACGGCGGGCTGGTTCGCCGCTCTGTGCTCTGGCTCAACCTGTCGGCATCCGTATCGTCGCAGGCAAAGAACCCGGAGGCCTGTTACGTCTTCCTGCAGTGGCTCGGTTCGGCCCGCATCTACGCCTGGATGACGGCAAACCCCGGCGGCTATTTCGATCCGTTCCGCCTGTCGGACTTCTCCGATCCGCTGGTGCGCCAGACCTATCATGCCTACCACATGGATGTGGTGCGCGAGACGGTCGCCCGCACGGTGCCTTCCATCAACTATCCAGGCGCCACGGCCTTCCACAACGCGCTGGACGAGAATCTCATGGCCGCGCTTACCAAGACCAAGACGGCCGAACAGGCGATGGCGGACACCGAGCGCGAATGGAGCCGCATCGCCCGCCGCACCGGCGAGGACAAGCTGCTCGAGGCGATCAAGACCAACAAGGAAGCCTGGCCGACGATCATCGATCCCGTCAGCTAAACCCTGCAAGCCAGCCTTGGGGGAGGGGCGACCAATGTCCCTCCCTTTTTTTGAAGAGCCAGCGTCGCCATCATGCAGCGTTCCATACCCTTCGAGATCTTTCGCTACGCTGCGATCCTCGCCGCGCTCGCGCTCACGCTGATCCCCATCCTGTGGACGGCGTCGATGGCGTTCAAGCCGATCGGCGAGTGGTCCGCCACCGGCGTCGACCTCACCTGGTGGCCGAAGGAGCCGACCCTGTCGAACTTCCGTTTCATCTTCGGCCAGTCGGACTCCAGCCTGATCGTCGCGCTGGACCGCACCGCGATGAAGCCGATCCTGTCGTCCCTGCTTTCAGCGAGCTTCGGCACGCTGATCGCTATGTCGGCCGGCACCGCGGCTGCCTATGGGCTGTCGCGCTTCGGCTCCGGGCAGAACCTGCCTCTGGCCCTGACGCAGCTCAGGTTGTTCCCGCCGATGGCGGTGATGATTCCAGTCATGATCATGTGGGCCTTCCTCAACCTGACGGACACCTGGTGGGGCCTGGCGCTGGTCTACGGCATCGTGACGCTGCCTTTCGCCTTCTGGCTTATGAAGACCTTCTTCGACGACATGCCGCGCGAGATCGAGGAAGCGGGGCTGGTCGAAGGTTGTTCGCGCTGGCGCGTCTTCACGAAGATCACCCTGCCGATGATGCGCGCGCCGCTCGCGTCCGCCGCCCTCTTCGTCTTCATCCTCAATTGGTCCGACTATCTGATCGCGTTGCTGCTGACGACACGCGAATGGGTCACGGTGCCGGTCTACATGGCTTCGCTCTCGTCCTCGATGACCGGCCAACTCTACGGCGCCAAGGCGGCTCTTGGCCTGATCGCCGCCGTGCCGCCCGTCATCATGGGCATCGCGATCCAGCGCCATCTCGTGCGCGGGCTGACGTTCGGGGCGCTGAAGCAATGAGCGTCGCCTCGCTAACGGAGACCGCAATGGCCGCGCAGACCGCAGAGAGCCATGACCCGCAGCGCGAGGAAGCCGCTCGTCTCGGCTTCCGCCTGACGCTGCCGGCTCAGATACTCGTGCTTTTCATCGCGGTCTTCCCGCTGCTCATGCAGCTCTACATCAGTCTCACTGATTGGTCACCGCTCGACGGCACCGGCTGGTGGATGGCCTGGGAAAGCTGGAACGACTTCTTCAACTACAGGGATCTCGTGGCGGACAACCGCTTCTGGGGCGCGTTGTGGCGAACTTTCCTGGTGATGATCGTCTGCGTCCCGGTCGAGTTCCTGCTCGGCCTTGGCCTCGCAACGCTGTTCGCCGACGACTTTCCGGGCAAACGGATCTTCTACTCCATCCTGCTGATGCCGATGATGGTGGTGCCGGCGGTCGCCGGCTATATGTTCTTCATGCTGTTTCAGTCGGGTGGACCGGTCAACGACGTGCTCTCGACGCTGCTCGGCACGCGCGTCGCCATCGCCTGGCTGTCCGATCCGACGCTTGCGCTGGTCGCCGTGATGATCGCCGACATCTGGCAGTGGACGCCGCTGATGTTCCTCATCCTGCTCGCCGGCCTCGTCGGCGTGCCGCAGGACCAGATCAAGGCTGCGACCCTGCTCGGCGCCAATCCCTGGCAGCGTTTCGTGACGATCGTGCTGCCGAAGATGAAGACCATCATCATCATCGCGCTGGCAATCCGCGTCATCGAGAACTTCAAGATCTTCGACACGCTCTACATCATGACCGGCGGCGGCCCGGGCGTCGCGACCGAAACGATCTCCGTCTACATCTACAAGCTCACCACGCAGGACCTGATCTGGGGTTATGTCGCAGCCATCGCGCTGGCGATCCTTATCGTGCTGTCGATCGCGACCGTGTTCGCCATGAAGCGCATGGCCGCCGCCAGGGAGGTGCGGGTATGAGCGAGATCCACCTCCGCAGCCTGGTCAAGAAGTTCGGCAACTTCACCGCGCTCAAGTCGATGGATTTGAGGATCGGCGACGGCGAGTTCATGGCTCTGCTCGGGCCGTCGGGTTGCGGCAAGTCGACGACGATGAACATGATCGCCGGCATGGAGGTACCGACCGAAGGCAATATCCTGTTCGGCGAACGCGACATGGCCGGTGTGCCGATGGGCAGACGCGGCGTCGGCTTCGTCTTCCAGAACTATGCGATCTTCACTCACATGACCGTCAGGCAGAATCTTGCCTATGGGCCAAAAATGCACGGCCGCCCGCCGGCGGAGATCGACAAGCGCGTCGGCGCCATCGCCGAACTGCTGCAACTGACGCCGCTTCTCGACCGCCGGGCGGCAGGCTTGTCGGTGAACATCCTGCAGCGCGTCGCCATCGGCCGCTCGGCGATCCTGGAGCCGGCCATTTTCCTGCTCGACGAGCCGCTTTCCAACGTCGACGCGGCGTTCCGGGCGGTCATGCGCACCGAACTGAAGCACCTGCAGCGGCAGTTCCGCCAGACCATGGTCTATGTCACCCACGACCAGCTCGAAGCCATGACTATGGCCGACCGCATCGCGGTCATGGATCACGGCGTGCTGCAGCAGGTCGGAACGCCGATCGAGGTCTACAACAACCCGGCCAACGTCTTCGTGGCGAAGTTCATCGGCTCGCCGGGCATGAACCTGCTGCCGGGCAGGCCGGCGGAGAGCGACCGCGGGCTGGTCGTCGACCTCGGACCGCTGGGCGTCACTGCTCCCCTGCCTGACCGGTTGGCCAGCACACTGCGCGGCCGTCCCGGCGAGGTGTTGTTCGGATTCCGTCCGGAACAGGCTATGCTGGCAGCCGAAGGCCGCGGCATCGCGGCACCCGTCACCGCGGTCGAGCGCATCGGCGCGCGCACCATCGTCCATCTCGGCCAAGGCGAGATGGCAATGAAGGTCGTGGTCGAGAACGATCAGCACGCCAGCTTCGGCGCGTCCGCGACGGTGGTTCCGAACATGGAAGCCGTCCGCGTATTCGATCGCGTCAGCGGAGCGGCAATCGCCGGGTCGACATATGGCTGAGATCGCTTTCCGCAATGTGAGCAAGCGCTACGGGGATACGGTCGCCGTTTGGGATGCCAGCTTCACCGTGCGCGACAACGAGTTCTTCTGCTTCTTCGGTCCGCCGCTGTCCGGCAAGTCAACGATCCTGCGGCTGGTCCTCGGCCTGGAGATGCCCGACGCCGGCGAGGTGCTGATCGGCGGCCGGCCAGTGAACCGGGTGTCTCCCACCGAGCGCAATGTGGCGATGGTGTTCCAGAACCTTGCGCTCTTTCCGCATATGAGCGCGCGTGAAAACATCCGCTTCCCGCTGGTCGAGCGCAGGACGCCCGAAGTCGAGATCGAGCGCAAGCTCGCCGACGTGGCGGCCAAGCTGCATATCGGTCACATCCTGCACAAGCCGCCGGCGCAGCTTTCCGGCGGCGAGCGCCAGCGCGTGGCGATCGCCCGCGCGCTGGTGCGTGATCCCGCCGCCTATCTGATGGATGATCCGATCTCCGCACTCGACGCGCGGCTGCGCGAGGAAACCCGCGTCGAGTTGAAGCGCATCCAGCGCGAACTCGGCAAGACCCTGATCTATGTGACGCATGACCAGGAGGAGGCCATGTCGGTCGCCGACCGCATGGCGATCCTCGAACAGGGCGCGATCCGTCAGGTCGGCACGCCGCTGGAGATCTACGACCGTCCGGCAAGCACCTATGTCGCGCGGCTGCTCGGCTCACCCATGATGAACATTCTGCCGCTGACAGGCGGCGCGGGAGAAGCGCGCATTGCCGATGGCTCCATCGCCGTTGCAGGCCTTGCCCTCGGCGACGTCGCCGAAGTCGGCCTGCGGCCTGAGGACATCAGGGTGTCACCATGGGATCAGGGCGGCGCGGGACGTCCGGCCAAGGTCTACGAGGTCGAACCGCTCGGCGGCTACACGGTGATCACGCTCGACGCGGGTGCTGCGCGCGTGCGCGCCATGGTGCGCGGGCAACCGGAGATTCGGCCGGACACGCTCGTGGCCTTGAGCTGCGAGGCCTCGCGCGTGCATCGTTTCGCAAGGAACGGCTCGGCGATCAGCCAGCCCGCCGAAACAGTCTAGAGGGAGGATAGGATGGCTGATGCCAACGGGTTCGAGCCCGACGTCAAGATTCGCACGAACAGCTTGAAGATCGGCTGCATCGGCGCCGGCATGATCATGGCCGAGTGCCATCTGGCGGCCTACAAGGAAGCTGGCTTCCCGGTCGCGGCGATTGCCTCGCGGACCAGAGCGAATGCGCAGAAGGTCGCGGAACGCTGGGGCATTCCCAAGGTTCACGACACGCCGGAACAACTGATCGAGGATCCCGAAATCGAGATCATCGACCTGGCCTTCCCGCCGGACCAGCAGCCGGCACTCATCCGCCACGCGCTCAGGCAGAAGCATGTGAAGGGCGTCCTCGCCCAGAAGCCTCTGGCCCTGTCGCTGGAAGAAGCGAAGAAGCTGCGCGACGAGGCCAAGGCCGCCGGCAAGATCCTCTCCGTCAACCAGAACATGCGCTACGACCAGTCGATGCGCGTTCTGAAGCATATCATGGACTCCGGCGCGCTCGGCGAGATCGTGTTCGCCCAGATCGATATGCATGCCATTCCACACTGGCAGACCTTTCTCGAGGGCTATGATCGCCTCACCCTGTCGAACATGAGCGTGCACCACCTCGACGTGCTCCGCTTCCTATTCGGCGATCCCGACGAGATCACCACCCTGACGCGCAAGGACCCGCGCACCAAGTTCGACCATTCGGATGGTATCGTCGTCTCGACGTTGCGGTTCCCGTCCGGCGTGCTCGCGGTTTCGCTGGAGGACGTTTGGTCCGGCCCGCGGCAGGAAGGCTACAAGGACGACCAGCACATCACCTGGCGTGTCGAAGGCACCGCGGGTACGGCGAAGGGCACGATCGGCTGGCCGACGGGCGCGGCCTCGACGCTATCTTACGCCTCGTCGAAGACGACCGGCGGCGAATGGGTTTCGCCGAGCTGGGAAACCATGTGGTTCCCCCACGCCTTCATCGGCGTGATGGAGCAGCTCCAGCATGCCGTCGCCACTGGCACTGAACCTACGCTGCATGTCGCCGACAACGTCAAGACCATGGCGCTCATCGAGGCCGCCTATCGGTCGATCGACGAGGGCCGCACCGTCAAGCTGTCCGAAATTTCCATTAACTGACCAATCCGGGAGGAGACTTAGACCATGATGCAAGCTGGCATTTTCACGGGGTATTTCCCCTACAGCCTCGAAGAGACCGCCAAGAAGATACGCGGGCTCAATTTCAACACCGTGCAGCTCGACCTGCACTTCAAGGATCTCGACCTCGGCGCCGGCCAGATCACCAAGGACAAAGCCAAGAAGGTGCGCGACACCTTCCGCGACCACAACCTGCCGATCTGCTGCATCTCCGGCTACACCAACATCATCCACCCGGACGAGGCGGAGCGCGACAAGCGCGTCGGCTATCTCAAGGAGATCATCCGCAACGCGCGCAACTTCGGCAGCCGCTACGTCATCTCCGAGACCGGCACCTACAACACCGAGTCCGACTGGGTCCATCATCCGAAGAACAAGACGGAAGAGGGTTTTGAGGAATGCCGCAAGGTGATCGCCGATCTTGCACAGACTGCCTATGACCACGGCGCGGTCTTCCTGCTCGAGACCTATGTGAACAATGTCGTCGGCTCGGTCGAGGAGACGGTTAAGATGTTCGCCCAGGTCGACCATCCCGGCCTCGGCCTGCTGATGGACCCGACCAACTATTTCGAGACCCACAACATCGACAGGATGGACCAGATCCTGAACCAGGTCTTCGACACGCTGACCCAGCACATCAAGATCGCGCATGCGAAGGACGTGAAGCGCTCGGGCGACGACAAGACCGAAAAGCACGCCGACATCGGCGACGAGGACGCGCTGGAGAGCCACACCTTCCGCGGTGTCGGGGAAATCGAACTGCCGGCGCCCGGCCTCGGCTCCCTCAACTATGACCTCTACCTGAAGCGCCTGGCGGACAAGCATCCGAACATCGAGGTAATCATTGAGCACCTCAGCGAAGATGACGTGCCGCGCGCCAAGACGTTCCTCGACGGCAAGTTCCGCGCGAACGGGCTCTGAGCGCGGATCGATGACTGCATTGGCAAGGCCAGGCAACTGGGCGAAAGCGGCTCTCAGCCAGCGCGAGGCATCCGTCGCGCTAATGATCCTTGCGCTCGTCATCTTCCTTGCCTTTGCCAATGAGTTCTTCCTGACGCCCCGTAATCTCCTCAATGTGGGGCGTCAGGCTTCTGTCGTGGCGATCGTCGCGCTCGGTCAGGCGCTCGTCATCATCGCGCGCGGCCTCGACCTTTCCGTCGGCTCGGTCCTCGGCCTCTCCGCCGTCGCGTCGGCCTTTGTCGCGCAGGCGACCGGTAACCAGTTGCTGGCGCTACTTTCCGGTCTCGGCACTGGTGCTGTTGTCGGTCTCGTCAACGGCGGGCTGTTCACCGGACTAAATATCAATCCGTTCATCGCCACGCTCGGCACACTGTCGATCGCGCGTGGCCTCGCGCTGCTCATCACCGGCGGCATCCCGATCCCGTTCAACGCGGATTTCGCGAATTTCCTCGGCGCCGGCCGCATCTACACGGTGCCGATCTCGCTGATCCTCATGCTGCTCTTGGCAGTGGCGTTCCATATCTTCGCTTCGCGAACGCGGATCGGCCGCAACATCTACGCCATCGGCGACAGCCCGACCGCGGCACGGCTTGCTGGCATCAACGTCGAGGGCACCCGCCTGCTGGTCTTCATTCTGTGCGGCACGCTCGCCGGGCTGGGCGGAATGATCCTCGGCGGTAACCTTGCCAGCGCAAACCCGGACCTTGGCCGCGGCTACGAGCTCGACGTCATCGCCGCGGTCATCCTCGGCGGCACCGCGCTGTCCGGCGGTCGCGGGTCGATCCTCGGCGTCGTGCTCGGCGCGCTGCTGATGGCGCTGCTCAGCAACGCATTCGTGCTGCTTGGAATGTCGGCCCATTGGCAGGTCGTTTCCAAGGGGCTCGTCATCATCTTTGCGGTCGGCATCGACGGTGTCCGCCGCGGACGGGAAGATTAGAAACAGGGAAGGAGAAAACCATGCTGACAAGAAGACTTCTGCTTGCCGCCGTCGCGCTGGCAGGCCTGACCGCGGGGACTTTGAACCTGACTGCCGCCGAACTGCCTGCAGGCGGGACGGTTGCAGCCGTCGAGAACACCAAGGGACCGCTCAAGATCGCGTTCCTATCGTTCCAGAACAATCCGTTCTGGATTCCGGTGACGGAAGGCGCCAAGGCAGCGGCCGACTATCTCAAGGACAAGAACGTGCAGGTCGACTACGTCGATCTCGGCGATAATCTCAACGCCGAGGTGGTGATCGCCGGCATCGAGAGCGCGGTCGCGCAGAACTACAACGGCATCGTCACCGTGCCCATCTTCGACGGCACCGAGCGCGCCATCAACGAGGCGGTCGACGCGGGCGTGCCCGTCTTCAACATCATCGCCGAAGGCTCGATCGAGTCGAAGCGGCTGGCCTTCATCGGCCAGGACGCCACGGCTGCCGGCCGGCAGCTCGGCGAGTTTATTGCCAAGAAGCTCGACGGCAAGGGCAAGGTCGGCGTCATCACCGGCTACTTCGGCGCGGTGCAGCACACCAACCGCATGAACGGCGCCATCGACTACCTCAAGGCGAACGCCCCGGACATCCAGATCCTCGGCCCGTTCGAGAACCAGGACAAGGCCGAGAGCGCCTATTCGATCGTCCAGGATATGTACACGGCAAACCCGGATCTCGCTCTGGTCTACGTCACGGCGGGCGGCCCGTTCGGCGCCGCCAAGGCTATCAAGGACCTCGGCCTGACCGGCAAGGTCGGCGTCGTCGGCTTCGACCATACGCCGGACAACATGGAGTACATCAAGACCGGCGAGATGTACGCACTGATCGACCAGGCGCCCTTCCAGCAGGCATTCGATTCCACCGTAATGCTCTACAACTACCTGGTGGACGGCACGGCGCCTGAGAAGGTGATCACCGTCAAGGGCAACGTCGTCACGCCCGAAGGCGCCAAATAAGGGAAAGCGCTGCGCCGCGGGGCCGCCCGCGGCGCAGCCGGGAAACAGCATGACCGCGCCCATCGTTGAAATCACCGGCATCCGGAAGAGGTTCGCCGACGTGCCCGTGCTGCACGGCGTCGATCTGACGATCATGCCGGGCGAGATCATCGGCCTCGTCGGCGAGAACGGCGCGGGCAAGTCGACACTGATGAACATCATCGCCGGCAAGCTGAAGCCTTCTTCCGGCACTATCGCGTTCGACGGCCAGCCGGTCGAGCTCGACTCGATCCGGCAGGGCCAGGCTCTCGGTGTCCGCTTCGTCCATCAGGAACTTTCGACGGCGGGTGCGCTCAGCGTGGCCGAGAACATCTTCCTCGGCCGTTACCTCGCCAATCGGGCCGGGTTCATCGATCGCCGCAAGCTGAACGCCGAAGCGCGCAAGGTTCTGGAGCGCGTCGGGGTCGGCCACATCGATCCACGCACGCCGCTCGGCAGCCTGCGCAGCGGCGAGCAGCAACTGGTCGAATTGGCCAAGGCGATCGCCGACGAGCCGCGCCTCCTCATCCTCGACGAACCGACATCGTCGCTGACCCCCGCCGAAGGCAAGCGTCTGTTTGAGCTGGCGCACGAACTCGCCAGCCGGAAGGTCGGCATGATCTTCATCACGCACCGCCTGGAAGAGGCGCTGGAGCATTGCGACCGCATCGTCGTGCTGCGCGACGGCCGGCTGATCGTGGATCTTCCCGCGAAGGGCACGACGAAATCCGACCTCATCCTCCACATGGTCGGCAAGCCGGCGACCTTCGCCTACCGCCCGCACGGCTCGATTTCGGACAACGTCCGCATCAAGGTCGAGAACCTTGCCGACCAGTCGCATCTCGCCGGCATCGACCTTTCGGCGCGCGGCGGCGAGATAGTCGGCCTATTCGGCTTGGTCGGCGCCGGGCGCACCGAATTCCTGGAGACGCTCTACGGCTACCGCGCCGCCCGCTCGGGCACGGTCGAGATCGATGGCTCGCCGGTCAAGTTGGGCAGTGTCACGCACACGGTGCGCGCGGGCCTGTTCATGCTGCCCGAAGGGCGCAAGACGCGCGGCATCCTGCCCACCCACTCCGTACGCCGCAACATCAGCATCAGCGGCCTGATGGACCTCACGCGCTTCGGTTTCGTCGATCGGCTGGAGGAAGATGGACGTACGGGTCGCTTCGCAGATACGCTCAACATCCGCATGGCAAATATTCGCCAGCCCATCACCTCGCTGTCGGGCGGCAACCAGCAGAAAGCGCTGTTCGCTCGCGCGCTCCTGGCTCGCCCCAAGGTGTTGTTGCTCGACGAGCCGACCCACGGCGTCGACGTCGGCGCCAAGGCGGAGATTTACGACATCATCAGCAGGCTGGCGCGTGACGGCACGGCGATCATCGTCGCCTCGTCGGAACTGCCGGAGATCATCGCAATCGCTGACCGCTGCGTCGTCTTCGCGGGCGGCAGTGTCGTCGCGGATCTCGGACGCGCGGATATGACGGAGGGAAACATCCTGGCCCACGCTTTCGCGCTGCAGTCGGCCCACGCCGGAGAGACTCGCACCCATGGCTGAACTTTATGGCCGCAACCTCACTCGTCGCCAGATCGCCGAGCGCGCCGGCACACTTTCGCAATTCGCCGGCGTGCGATTGATGACGCTGGGCGATGGCGTCGAGCGCGGCATCCGTATGCTGGAATTCCGCACCGGCTCCGGTCTGCGCTTCACGCTTCTCGTCGACCGCGCCATGGACATCGCCGATTGCGAGCACAATGGCCGCGCGATCGGCTGGCATTCGGCGAGCGGCTTCCGTCATCCGGCACTGCACGACTATGAGGGTGAGGCCGGGCTCGGCTTCATGCGCTCCTTCTCCGGCCTGCTGGTGACCTGCGGCCTCGACCACACGCTCGGTCCGCAGGTAGTGGCCGCCGACACCTACGACTATCCCGGCCGATCTTCAGTGCGCCATTCGCTGCATGGCCGCGTCAGCTTCATCCCCGCACGTCTAACGGGTTATGGTGAAAGCTGGGACGGCGACCGCTGCGTGCTCTGGGCCGAGGGCATCGTCCAGCAGGCGGCCGTTTTCGGCGAGAACCTGCATCTTGTGCGCCGCGTCGAGGCCGACCTCGGCGGCGACGAGATCCGCATCAGCGACCGCGTTGTCAACAACGGCTTCTCGCGCACGCCGCACATGTTCTTCTACCACATCAATGTCGGTCATCCGGTGCTGGACAAAGGCGCTCGCTATCTCGCGCCGATCGACCATGTCGTGTGGGCCGCACATGGCGAGACCTATCAGGCACAGGGCGTCGGCTACCGCACCGTCCCAGCTCCCGCGACCTCGTTCCGCGAACAAGTCTGGCAGCATGAACTAAAGGCTTCGCCGCGTGGCGAATGTCCGGTGGCGATCGTGAACGACCGCATCGGGCTCGGCTTCGAGGTCACCACCCGCAAGGACGAACTGCCTTGTCTCTACCAATGGCAGAATTTCCATGCCGGCAGCTATGTCATGGGCATCGAGCCTTCGACCCACAATGTGCTGGGCGATATCGCTGCGCGCGAGCGCGGTGAGATGATCTGGCTCGATCACGGCGATAGCCGGTCCTACAGGGCGACTTTCCGCGTCCTCGACGGCAGCGCGGCCATCGCGGCGGCGGAAAAGCGGATTGCCGGTATCGCGCGGCAGCCCGAAGACGATTTCCCGACGCCCTCGGGACGCTTCCCTATCCTCGGAGGACGGTCATGACAGCGACGGAGCAGGCGCAGATGACCTCGGCCAAAACGAAGCGCGACTACAGCCTCGTCGGCGAGGGCACGAAGCGAGCGATCGAGACGGGGCTGGCATCGGCGGAATGGTATCATACCGATGTGGCGCGCAAGGCCATGAAGGAACTCATGCAGCGCAGCGACGGCCCGGCGATCCGCGACACGCTGCTGTGGCTGGCGCTGATCCTGGGTTCGGCAGCAGGTGCGATCTATTTCTGGGGCACGTGGTGGTGCGCCCCGTTCTTCGCGGTCTACGGCGTGCTCTACGGCTCGTCGAGCGACTCGCGCTGGCATGAATGCGGGCATGGCACGGCGTTCCGGACGGGCTGGATGAACGATTTCGTCTACCAGATCGCCTCCTTCATGCTGATGCGCAACCCGGTACAGTGGCGCTGGAGCCATGCCCGCCATCACACCGACACCATCATCGTCGGACGCGACGCCGAGATCGCCGTCATGCGCCCGCCGGACCTGCTGCGTGCGGCTCTTGCCTTCACCGGCCTCCTCGACTTCCGCTATTCGCTGCCCGGCCTCTTCCGCCAGGCCGTCGCCGGGCTGAACGCCGAGGAGAAGAGCTACGTGCCCGAGATGGAATGGAAGAAGGCGGTCGTCGCCGCGCGCTGGCACATGGCGATCTACGTCGCGACGGTGGCGCTAGCGCTCTACAACTGGTCGTTCCTGCCGCTGATGCTGATCGGGCTGCCGCGCCTCTACGGCACCTGGCACATGGTGCTGACCGGGCTGTTGCAGCATATCGGGCTGGCCGACAACGTCACCGACCACCGGCTCAACACGCGCACCGTCTACATGAACCCGGTCAGCCGCTGGATCTACTGGAACATGAACTACCATGTGGAGCATCACATGTTCCCGATGGTGCCCTATCACGCGCTGCCGAAGCTGCATGAGTTGATCAAGCACGATCTGCCGGAACCCAATCCGTCGATGTGGCACGCCTACAAAGAGGTGTGGCCGGTGCTGCTCAGGCAGCTTCGCTATGAGGATTTCTATCTGAAACGCGAACTGCCGCCGACCGCCCGTCCGTACAGGGATGAGTTCCACAAGCTGACGGTCCCGGTCGCAGCCGAGTAAGGCGGCACGTTTTACAGCGCCTTGGTGATGTTCCGAGCTCAAGCGAAATCTGTGGTGAATAACAAAAGACAGGCTTTGAGGTCTGGATACTCACCTCGGCCCGGTCGCCCGTACTCCGCTGCTTCGATCGTCGCAAGCGTGTCGCCGTCGCGTTCGCCGATCTTGAGAACTTCACGTTCCGTTCGCTTGAGGCGCTCGAAATGCTCAAGTTCAGGTGTGGAGAGATGGGCTGCTACCCTCAGGGTTCTGACAAGACGGAGCATGACACTCAAGGCCAAGGCGAGGCGGACGGACACGTTTCTGCAACACGATCTGGCGCTTCCAATAGAAGCGCGGAGCCGCCGTTACCAGCACAACATCAGAACGATCCGCGCCCTCCGCCTTGTCCTGCCGGCGACGCCCTTGCCCGACTCCGTGGGCCAGATGAACGTGCGGCACTCCACGAGAAGGGCAGGCCCGCGCGGATATCGAAGAGAGCCTCGTCAAACAATTCAAGCGCGCCGCCCTGCGTGCGAGAAAGAACTCAGCGCAACTATCGATTGATCGTCAGATCGACGCTGAAGCATTCTTGCTCAAACTAGTCCGCACGACTTAGACGCGATGCGGAAGCGCTCCCTCTTTCGAGCCGCATGATGCCCGGACAATCAGATCGGTCTGCAGGACTATGCGCCGGGTGCGTGGGCCGGCCTTGCCGGAAATCCGCTCGAGCAGAAGCTGGGCTCCCAGACTGCCAAATGTCTCGGCCGGCTGGTCTATTACCGTCAGGAAGGGCGACAGCACGGCGAGGTGCTCGACATCGTCGAAGCAGGCCAAGGCCATGTCTTTTGGAACGATCATATTGCGTTCCCGAAGCGCCTGCATCGCACCCACCACCGTCATGTTGTTGACGGCAAAGATCGCCGTCGGCAGCGGGTCGAGCGAAAGTACCTGCTGGGTCGCGCGATAGCCGCCGATGCGGTCGACGGTCGTGCGCAGTACGTATTCGGACCGATAGGGAATTCCCGCGGCTTCGAGCGCGTCCCTGTAGCCCCGCAGGCGCTCCCGGCCGGTCGATGTGTCCTCGGCGTCAGTGACGTGCGCGATCTCGCGATGGCCGACCGCGATCAGATGCTCAACCAGCCTGCGCGCTCCCGTCGCGCTGTCGCTGACGATCAGGTCGCAGTCGAGATCAGGCAGTGCCCGGTCGATGAGGACCACGGGAAATCCGCGCCGCAGCAGCGGGAAGACACTATGGCGGGAATTGTCGCTGGCTGGCGCGATCAGCAATCCCTCGACCCGATGCGATACCAGGTCGTCGATGTATTCGCGCTCGAGCCGCAGGTCCCCTTCGCTGTTGCATAGGAGCAGCCGGTAGCCCGCCTTGCGCGCTGTGGTCTCCGCGCCGCGCACCACAGGCGAGAAGAACGGGTTGACGACATCCGGGACGATGAGGCCGAGGGTTGCGGTCTTCTGAGAGATCAGGCCGCGCGCGACCCGGTTCGGCACGTAGTCGAGCGCCTCGATGGCGTCCTCGACCTTGCGCTGCGTTTCCGCATCGACGCCAGCGCGGCCGTTGATGACCCGCGACACGGTCATGGCGGATACGCCAGCTCTATTGGCGACATCGCGAAGCGTTATCGGCAATCTCGTCTCCTGTTAGGTAACACTACTTCCCTGTTACATACCTTCATCAGACTTGCAATATTCAATTGCCGCCGCACACTTGACAGCTACTGTTACACATTGTTATCGATAACAGACAATATCAAAAAACGCGAAATCGGGAGGATTTCATGAGAGTCAGTTCGGACACTTTATGATGGATTACAAAGCCTTCTGATCATAAGTCGGATGGAGGCGAGTTTGAGGAAGGCAAGCGCCTTTGCGTTGAGGCATTCCCAGTCCTTGGCCAGGCGCCGACAGCGGTTAAACCATGCGAAGCTGCGCTCCACGACCCAACGTTTCGGCAGCACGACAAAGCCCTTGGCCTGATCGCAGCGCTTGACGATCTCGACGTTCAATTTCTTGATCGCCTTCTCTGCCCCCTCGCGGAACACCGCTCCCTGATAGCCGCCGTCGGCATAGAGCTTGAGCAGGAAGGGAAACAGTCCGAACAGGCTCGCCATCACCAGCACGCCGCCGTCACGGTCCTGGACATCGGCGGCATGGACGAGCGCGTGCATCAGGAAGCCTTGGGTATCGACGAGAATGTGCCGCTTCTTGCCCTTGATCTTCTTGCCCGCATCGTAGCCATGCCGGTCGTGCGGCCCCCCTTTTCCGCGCTTTTGACGCTCTGGCTGTCGATGACGGCGGCGGTCGGGGAAACATCCCGCTCCGCCTGTTCCCGACAGGCGGCGTAAAGGGCGTGATGGATGCGGTCGAGCGTGCGATCCCAGGTCCACAGGTCGAAATAGTCGTAGACCGTCGAGCGCGGTGGCAGATCCTTCGGGATCGCCCGCCACTGGCAACCGGTCGACAGCACATACATCAGCCCGTTGACCACCTCGCGCAGCTTCACGCTCCGCCTGCCGCCGCCCGGCTTGCCCGGCGGGATCAGCGGCTCGATCACAGCCCACTCTTCGTCCGTAAGGTCGCTCGGATAACGCAGGTGATCGCGGTTGTAGCGAGCCCGGTTTTCAACCGTCCACATCGGCGCTTCCTTTCGAATCAGCGCCAATCAGGGAATCATAGCAGACTCAAACCCTACAACCCCAAATCAGCTAACCGATTCCACCGATTCACAAAGCTCCCGGACGGACACTGAGACATCTGAAAAGCTGGATAGTGCTGACCCAAACCCTGGCGCTTTCCGCGGGCATCGCGCTTGGCGTCGACGCGTCGTCGGCACAGGGGTCGTGTACACCCGGCAAGACGAAGAAAATTGCCTTTATGCTGAAGCAGCAGACGGCGTTCCGTTATCTGAACGCCGATATTCCCTTCTTCAAGAAGACCGCCGAGGCTGCCGGTTACGAAGTATTGGTGCAGTCGGCAGAGAATGACGCGCAGGCACAAATCGGCCAGGCGGAGAACATCATCACCCAGGGCGTCGACGCCATCGTCATCCAGCCGGTCGACTTTAATGTCGCCGCCGGCATCGCGGAGATGGCGACGAAGGCTGGCATACCGCTTGCCTCCTACGACGACATGATCCTGGGCGCGGAGCAGGCCGGTTTCATTGGCCGAGATCCCAAGGATGGTGGCGCGGAAGCCGCAAAGGCCGTCCTGGCCAAGGCACCCAAGGGCAACTACGTGCTGATCGGTGGCGACGCCGGGCAGACTGGCTCCACCCTGATGCAGGAAGGCTATCACGTCACGCTCGATCCGGTGGTGGCCAAGGGCGACATCAAGATCGTGATGGATCAGTTCACGCCGGGATGGAAAACCGAGCCGGCGCAAGGCAACGCCGAGAATGCCTTGACCGCCAACAACAATGACGTTCAAGCCTTCCTCGTATCCTATGACGGCATGTCGCTCGGCGTTCTCCAGGCCATCGAGGCCGCCAACATCGAACCCGGCAAGATTCTGGTGACCGGCCAGGACATGGAGATGTCGGCGGCGCAGGCAATTGTCGAAGGCCGCCAGTTCGGCAGCCTGTGGCCGGCCCCGGACGAGATGGCGGTCGCAGGCGCGAATGCGGCAATTGCGATGGCCGAATGCAAGGACATAGGCGCCACCGCCAAAGCGGACAACGGCGCCGGCCAAATACCCTGGGTGAAGACGCCGATCTATCTCGTCAGCCAGGAGGAGATGCCTGATTTCGTCTGCAAGCATCAGTTCTGGCTGAAGATCGACGAGGTCTACAAGAACGTGCCGGAAAAGAAGCCAGTCTGCGAATGACGCCGTCGCGGCTCAGCGGGAGGTCGGCCCGCCGCTGGAAGCAACCCCAATGCATTTGCTCGAGGTCCGCTCGCTGACGAAAGTCTTTCCGGGGGTGGTCGCGGTCGACAATGTCGATCTCGACATTGCCCCCGGCGAGATCGTCGCGTTGCTCGGCCAGAACGGCGCGGGCAAATCCACGCTGATCCAGGTGCTCTCAGGCCTGTACCCGTTCGGCACCTATTCGGGCGACATCATCTTCGCCGGGGCGCCGTTGCGCTGCCGCTCGGTCGCCGATGCCGAGGCTGCGGGCGTGGCGTTCCTGGCGCAGGAGGTCAATGTCGCCCCGGACCTTACGGTCGCCGAAGGCTTGTTCCTCAATAACGAACCTTCGCGCTTCGGCCTTGTCGACGCGCAGTTCCGAATGGCGCGCGCCAAGCTGGCGCTAAAGAATTTCGGCGTCGACATCGACCCGGCACTGCCGCTCGGCGATCTGGATCTGGCGACACAGCAACTTGTGCTTATCGTCCGCGCCCTATCCAAAAATGCGCGGCTGCTGATCCTAGACGAGCCCACCGCCGCCCTGACCGACCGCGAGACGGTGCGGCTCTTCGAGCGCATGCGGGCGCTCAGCGCGCGAGGGGTCGCCATCATCTTCGTCTCGCACAGGCTGGCCGAGGTGTTCGAAATCTCGAACCGTATCGTGATCATGCGGGACGGCCGGATCAGCGGTGCGTTCCGGACATCCGAGACGTCCCGCGACGCCGTGGTGGACCAGATGATCGGGGCCACCCCCACGCATCGGCACGCCAACCGCAAGCCAAGGACAGGCGGCACGGCACTCGAGGCACACGATCTTTCCGTGTTCGACGCAAGCGGGCGCGAAGTCGCCAACCGGCTTGCTCTCGCCATTGGCCGCGGTGAGATACTCGGCCTGTTCGGGCTTCTCGGCTCGGGGGTAAACGAAGCGACCATGGCGCTGTTCGGGGCTTGGCGCGGGGCGGTTTCGGGATCGATTTCCATCGATGGTGTACCGGCGAAGATCGCCTCACCGGTGGACGCCGTCGGGCACGGCGTTGGTCTGATCGCTCAGGATCGGCGAGATGGCCTGTCTGGCGAGCACTCCATCTACGATAATGCGATCCTCGCCAACCTCGATGAACTGAGCCGATACGGCTTTGTCGATGCCGTAAAAGCGCGTCGAAAGGTGATGGATCTGTTCGACCGGCTGAAGATCAAGGCCGGTGATGTCGACATGACCGTCGGCACGCTGAGCGGCGGAAATCAGCAAAAGGTCCAGGTCGTCCGCTGGCTGGCCGCCGGCGCGAAAATCCTGTTGCTGATCGATCCGACGCGCGGTGTCGATGTCGGCGCCCGCGCCGAGATCAAGCGCATCTGGACAGAACTCGCTGACGCCGGCTGCGCGATCCTTCTCGTATCTTCGGACGCCGAGGAGATCGTCGAGATCTGCGATCGCGCGGTCGTGCTGTGCAACGGTCGCATCGCCGGCACCATCGATGGCGCCGATCTCAGCGAGACACGCCTGCTGAAACTCGCCGCCGGCGTTTGACCTCCACGGACAAGAGAGAAAGATGAGCCAAACCTCTGAAATCGCTGCCGTGGATACCGCCGCGCCGGTGATGGTGCAGTCGCCCGTCGCACGGCTGCTTGCGAACCGCTCGATGCGCGACTCGACACTTCTGCTGGTGCTTGCCGCCATCTGGATCTTTTTCTACTTCGCCACCAACGGCACCTTCCTGACGCAACGCAACCTGATCCTGCTTGCGCTTCAGACGGCCATCGTCGGTCTTGCGGCCATCAGTGCCGTGATGCTCATCGTCACCCGCAACTTCGACCTGTCGGTCGGCTCCGCCGTGGCGCTTGTCGGCGTCGTGGTCGCCGTGCTGACGGTCAAGATGCAGGTCAATGCGTTCGTTGCCGTTCTTGTCTGCCTCGTTGTCGGCGTGCTGATGGGGGTCTGGCAAGGCTGGTGGGTGACGAGGATGAAAGTGTCGTCGTTCATCGTCACCCTCGCCGGCATGCTCTATTTCCGAGGCATCTCGATGATCGTCACCAATGGCGCGACCGTTGCGCCGTTGCCGGCGAGTCTCAAGCAGGTTGCGACCGGATTTCTCCCGCCGATCTGGTCCATCCTGCTGATCTCGTTGGCATTCTGTCTGTTTGCCGCTTTCCGCGCATTCGAACTGAAACGTGGGGCCGAGCTTGGCACCGTCGGCAATTTCAAGGCCGCGCTCACCCGAGCGCTGCTGCCGTCACTGGCGGCGGCGGTGGCGGCTATCTGGCTCGCGTCGTCGAAGGGTGTTCCCTACCTCATCGTGCTCGTCGCCATCTGCGCCATTGCGGCCGACATCCTGATGCGGCGGACCCGGTTCGGCGTTCAGCTTTATGCCATCGGCGGCAATCCGGAGGCGGCGCGGCTGTCAGGCATTGATGTCGACCGCGTGATATTCATCAACTTCGTGATCGCCGGCCTGGCCTACGGCATTACCGGCGTCGCGCTGACCGCCCGCGTCAGTGGTGCCATTGCAGGCAGCGCCGGCCTGTTCCTCGAACTCGACGCGATCGCGGCCGCGATCATCGGCGGCACCTCCCTGTCAGGAGGCCGCGGCCGGGTATTCGGAGCCCTGCTTGGCGCCCTGCTGATGGGCAGCCTCAACAATGGCATGAGCCTGATGAACGTGCCCACCTTCTATCAGGATACCGCGCGCGGCGCCGTGCTGTTGCTGGCCGTGGCCATCGACCAGTTCAGCCGCCGCCGGATTGCCACCAGTCGAGCGAGAATCCGATGAACTAGCTGGCGCTGCATCCCGAATTGAAGGAGAACAGCACCACCAGCGCGATCGGCGCGTAGAGGAACAGGTATATGGCGAAGACGAGTGCGCGCATCAGACGAGATCGACCCGACACGTGCCGGCGAACCGCCATGCGATGCGCATGGCGACGGTGAGCACCACCACCACGACCAGCACCAGCGTGACGGCGATGGCCGATCCGAACGGCCAGTTGCGCGATTGCAGGAAGAGGTCGACGAGCGCGTTGCCGATGAAGAACACCTTGCCGCCGCCCAGAAGCTGCGGGATCAGGTATTCGGCGAGCGGTAGGATCGTCACCAGCGCGGTTCCGGTCACTACCACCGGGCATGGAGAGCGGCAGCGTGATGCCGAAAAATGTCGCGACCGGGCGCGCGCCCAGATCGGCGGAACCGTCGAGGAGCCGGCGGTCCAGCTTCTCCAGCGATACGTAGATCGGCATGATCATCAGCGGCAGGTAGCCGTAGACAATGCCGACCAGCACCGCGCCGCGTGTTGAGCATGCGTATGTCGGGCAGGCCGATGGTTTCCAGCAGGTTGGGCAGCCCGTGAGCCCAGAATGTATATCCATGCATAGGTGCGCACTAGGAGACTGGTCCAGAACGGCACCACGATCAGCGACACCAGCACCAGGCGATGGAGTGGGCTCGCGCGCAACGCCAGATAATCGGCGAAGGGATAGGCGACGAGCAGGCAGGGCAGAGCGCCCACGGGGGCGAGCATCAGCGTGTTGCCGAAGGCGATGGCGCGCCGGGAGATTCAGGAACTGCTCGAAGGTGAAGGCGGGCAGATAGCCGCCTTCGGGCGCGCGGCGTCCGAAGGCGAAGACCAGCATGGCGATGAAGGGGAGCACCAGGAAGATCAGCAACCACAGCGCCGCCGTCACGGGGCTCCGTCTCCGTGCCCCCGCCGCTGCCATTCCGCTCAGGCCGACTTGAAGCGGGCCATAACCTCGGCACGTGCCGGATCGGTCAGCGTCACCGCGGCGCCGAATTCGAACGCCGTGAGCGAGGCTTCATCGGGATAGATGATCTTGTTGCCGGTGACTTCCGCCGGCAGCAGAGCCAGCACGCGGCTGTCGGTGGTCGGCGCGCCATTGGCGATATGCTTCTTCGCCGCGCCTCCGGCGTCATCAGATAGTCCAGCAATGCGTAGCCGGCCGCCGTGTTCGCCGCGCTCGCCGCGAACGCCGGAATGGCATAGAAGTCCGACCAGATCTCACCTCCGTCCTTGCCAAGCACGAATGCGATCTCGGGCATGTCGCGGTTGAATTGCGCGCCATCATTCGTCCAGCACATCGTCATCCAGGCATCGGTGGCGCGCATGCCGGGTTGATAATCGCTGTTGATGTCAAACAAGTGCCGCTTCACCTTTATCAGCAGTTCCTCCGCCTTGGCGAACTCGGCCGGGCCAAGGCGCAACGGGTTGCAATAGGAGACCAGAAGCATACAGCACACGGCTGAACATTGGCTGTTGAACGCAACGTGACGGTCGGCCACGCCAGTCCCTGTTAGAAATCGGATAAGAGACTCTCTGCGAAGAAAATCCGGTGTGAGTTGCGATGACAGCGCAGATTGATTTTGAAACTCTATGGTACGCTTCTGAGTGGTTGATCAGGTTCGGCGCGCTTGCAACTGTCCCGCTACGGCGTTCGCCGTCCGCGGCGACGAGTTGGCTATTGCTGATCTTTTTCTTTCCGGCGCTTGGGCTGCTTCTATACCTTTTCATAGGCCGTCCGCGGGTTCCCGTCGCACGCCAGAAACGCGCCCGCGAACTGCGCACCTTCCAGCTTGACGTCGCCCGTAGGCTTAAGAACGACTCATGCGGAGATCGCAGTGAAGCAGCCGACTTCGCCCAAAAGCTGGGGCGAATGCCGTGTGTCGACGGCAATTCGATCGAGCTGATCAGTGACTACGACGCGGTTGTCGAACGGCTGCTCGCGGACATCCGATCAGCGAAGTATGCAGTGGATTTGCTGGTATACATCTTCGCGGATGATGTCGTTGGTAAACGCATCGCGGCGGAACTAGGTGAGGCAGTGCAACGTGGTGTGCGATGCCGTGTGATGTTCGATCCGATTGGGTCACACCGCTGGCGCCGCGGCACGCTGTCTTTGCTTAGAGACGCAGGGGTTGAGACCCGGGAAGCGTTGCCAGTGCATCTGATCTTGCGCCGCACCCGTGCTGATATGCGCAATCATCGCAAGCTTTTTGTGATCGACGGCCTAATCGGCTACGCAGGGTCGCAAAACCTAGTCGCCAAGGATTTCCGGCCGGGCGTCGTCAATCGGGAACTGGTGGCCAGGATGAGTGGCCCCGTCGTTGCGAGCCTCGCTTCCACCATCTCAAGTGACTGGGCGATGGAGGCCCTTGATCGTCCCGATCCGTTTCCCGTTGCGATCCCCGCTGGATCGGGAGAACTGCGAGCGCAGTTGTTGCCGAGCGGAGCCGACTACCCGTTCGAGGGTTTCGAGACTCTGCTGGTTTGGCAACTCCACCGCGCACGACAGCGAGCAGTTTTAGTGACTCCTTATTTTATTCCTGATGAAAGTATCATTGGCGCGATGTGCAGTGCCGCCTCCCGTGGCGTAATGATCGACCTTGTTGTGTCCTCGGTCGTTGATCAACGCATCGTGCATCTCGCTCAATGCTCCTATTTCGAACAGTTACTTGCTGCAGGAATCCGCATCCACCTCTATCGAGAACTCTTGCTCCATGCCAAGAACGCCAGCATCGATAGAGACCTTGGTATCGTCGGGTCAAGCAACGTTGATTTCCGGTCGTTCCAGCTCAACGAGGAAGCGAGCTTACTACTTTACGATCGCTCCATCATCGATCGGCTCATCGAGATTCAGGACGGATACATTCTGGCAAGCGACTCGCTCGCCCTGGATTCTTGGCGATCTCGTCCACGGCTGCAACAGCTGTCCGAAAACATCGCGCGGATTATGAGCCCATTGCTCTAAAGTTGGCAATGTCGACAACAGATCAGTGTCGTAGGACATTAAAGATACCCATAACGCATGCAATACTAAAGCGTCGGGTGAGGAGAGTGAATCGCGGGTTTCGCAGGCATTGAAGTCTCTGATTCCATGGCGGCGGGAGGTGCTTGCCATGGGAAAGCCGATTTCATAGGACTTGAGGGAACGGATCGTACACGGGGTGGAGGCTGGCCAGTTGCGCCGTGCCTTGGCGGCGCGCTTCGAGCTTGCGCCTTCGACGGCGGTGCGTCTTCAGGCGCGCTTCGCGGCGACCAGTTCGGTCGCGCCGGCCAGGCAAGGCCGTCCCGAAGGCTCTGGCAAACCTGGTCCTTCGCGAGGTCATCGTTGGCAAGGTGACGGACAAGCCGGACATCACCATGCCGGACCTCGCTCTCTGGCTGGAGGCCGCACATGGATCAGCTCGACCCGTCGAACCTGTTCAAGTTCCTGTACCGGGAAGGCTTCACATACAAAAAAGCAGCTGCTGGCGCCGAAAAAAAGAACGCAGTTATTTGAAGGCGGCGCGTCGGGAATGGCTGGATCGCCGCCAGCACTTCATGCGCACAGCCATCCTGGCTTGTCTTTATCGATGGTGAGGCAGGGACGCAGCCTGCGGCCAACGACTGTCGGCCGACGCCCTGCTCGGCAAATGGCAGATCCAGACTTTCGTTGCCGGCTTGCGATGCAACGAACCCATCGCCCCCTGCAGCCCTCGGGCAGCCTTCGGGCAGCCCAAGATCCGCCAGCTTGACATCTGCCCTCGATTGTAGACAAAGTTAAGAACACCTGTCATACAGGTTAGGGGCATATCGAGTGACATTGATGAGGAACCACCCGCCGTCGGAGGACACTGGCAACGCCGGATTGGTGAGCACCGCCATCCAGGCCATCACCCAGCATATCCGCGCCGAGAACCTGGGGCCGGGCGACCTTCTGCCAAGCGAAGGGGACATGACGCGCCGGCTCAATGTGTCCAGAACGGTCGTCAGGGAGGCGTTTCGCGCGCTGTCGGCGATGCGCCTCATCGACATGAACGTGGGCCGGCGCGCGAGCGTCGCCAAGCTCGATACCGGCGCCATGTCGATGGTAATCGAGCATGGCGTGACGACGGAACAGATCAGTGTCCAGCAGATCTATGACGTGCGCCGGACCATCGAGATGCGCACCGCGGCGCTTGCGGCGCTCCGACGCACCGATGCCGAAGCTGCCGAGTTGGAGGACCGGGCCCGCCAGATGCGCGAGAATCACCGGATGCCCGCCGTCGTCATGGAACACGACATCGCCTTTCACGAAATGCTCGCCAAGGCTTCTCACAATCCGGTGTTTTCACTCATCGTCAACGCGTTCAGCGGGGTTACGCGCCGCACCTGGGTCATCGGCTGGCGCTCGCGCGCTTCCGAAGAGGCACAGATGGAGATGATCGACGGGCACATGGACATCGCGGCGGCGGTGCGCGCCGGCGACCCGCGCAGCGCCACGGAATCCATGGCAAAACATTTCGACAAGAGCCTCAAGGCACTGATCGAGGCGGGGATCGCCTGAGATGAAGATCCACGCCATCGAGACCATCCGCATTGCGGAGCGGCCCAATTTGATCTGGGTCGTAGTTCACACAGACGAAGGCATCACCGGGCTTGGTGAGACATTCTTCCTCTCGCGCACTGTGGAGGAGTATCTGCACGAATACGTCGCGCCGCGGGTGATCGGCCGCGATCCTTTGCAGATCGACCGTCTTTCGTCCGATCTTGTAGGCTATCTCGGCTTCCGCTCCACAGGCGTCGAGATGCGCGGCAATTCCGCATTCGACATCGCCTTGTGGGATATTTTCGGCAAGACCACCGGCCAGCCCGTCGCGCAGCTTCTCGGCGGGTTCTCGCGACAGTCGATCCGCACATACAACACCTGCGCCGGCACTGACTACATCAAGGACGACAAGGGCCAGAACACTGCGAATTGGGGCTTGGCGGCAAAAACGGGGTACGACGACCTCAATGGTTTCCTGCACCGGGCGGGCGAGCTTGCGCGGGAACTGCTCGAAGACGGCATCACGGCCATGAAGATCTGGCCGTTCGACCATGCCGCCGAAAAATCGCGAGGGCTCGACATCGACTCGGCCGATTTGAAGGCCGCTCTGCAACCATTCGACAAGATCCGGAAAGCCGTCGGCGACCAGATGGAAATCATGGTTGAATTCCACTCGATGTGGCAGCTCCTGCCGGCCATGAAGATCGCCAAGGCATTGGCGCCTTACCGCACCTACTGGCACGAAGATCCAATTCGCATGGACAGCCTCAGCGATCTGAAACGCTATGAGGCGGTCAGCCCGGCGCCGATCTCTGCATCGGAGACGCTGGGCAGCCGCTCGGCCTTCCGAGAACTGCTGGAGACCGGCGCGGCTGGAATCGTCATGCTCGACATTTCCTGGTGCGGCGGGCTTTCGGAGGCGCGCAAGATCGCCGCCATGGCCGAAGCCTGGAAGCTTCCGGTCGCGCCGCATGACTGCACCGGGCCGGTGGTGCTCACTGCCTCAACGCACCTGTCGCTCAACGCGCCCAATGCAATAGTCCAGGAGAGCGTGCGGGCATTTTATCGCACTTGGTATCGGGACCTCGTGACCGCGCTGCCGGAAGTCAGGGACGGCATGATCACCGTGCCGCCCGGGCCGGGTCTCGGGCTCGAACTGAGCCCCGACCTCGGCCGCGCCTACACCGTTCACCGCCGCGTCTCCAACGCGGCTTCCATCTGAAATTTCAACCGGGAGGACGACTTATGAAACGAATGACGGCAAAGTTTATTCTTGGCGCGGCCCTGCTCGCTATGCCCCTGGCGGCGAGCGCACAGGAACCGATGAACATCGTCTTCACACACCATTCCTCGGCCTCAAACCCGTTCTGGCAGGCGGTCAAGAAGGGATTTGACGACGCCTGCGCGAAAATCCAGGCGAACTGCCAGATGGTCTTCACTCAGACCGAAGGTTCGATCGAGCAGCAGTCCGCAAACATGCAGGCCGCGCTTGCGGCAAACCCCGACGCGCTGATCACGTCGATCGTCGACAACAATGCCTTCGACCAGATCATCGCCGACGCGCGCGCCGCCGGCGTCACTGTGATTGCGTCCAATGTCGACGACACCGAAGGTGCGGCGGGCAACGCTCGGCAAGCCTTCATCGGCCAGGGTTTTATCCCCGCCGGTTACGAACTCGGCAAGAAGATGTCCGAGTTCTTCCCCAAGGACGGCAAGATTAAGGCGCTCGTCGGCGTCTCGGCTCCCGGCCAGAACTGGTCGGAGCAGCGCGCGGCCGGCGTGATGAAGTTTTTGGAGGAGTTCAAGTCGGCCAATCCAGGCCGCGAAGTCGTGATCGAGCGGCTCGATACCGGCACCGACGGCGCCGTGGTTGCCGACCGCGTCGGCGCCTATCTGTCGGCCAACCCCGACACCACGGTCTATTTCGATACCGGCCTATGGCATGCCTATGTCGCGCAGGTGCTTGTCGATCGCGGCGTCGAACCGGGCAAGGTGCTGATGGGCGGCTTCGACATCGTTTCGGAGGTCCTTCAGCAGATGGAGGCCGGCTACATCCAGGTCCAGGTCGACCAACAACCCTACATGCAGGGTTTCATGCCGGTCATGGAAGCCTACCTCGCGAAGAATATCGGGCTTCTGCCGGCCGACATCGATACCGGCAAGGGCATCATCGTCAAGGAGGACGTGCCGAAACTGAAGGAACTCGCCGCGCAAGGTGTGCGGTAGGGCGGCGGGAACGTCCCGGCCATCGATCTTCTTCCCGTCCGGACGGTAAGAAGTTCCGGCACGTCCGCAGGTCGGCAGCGCCGGCGTGGCAAGGTAGGCGCCGCCCCTCTGACCGTTACCTCCTCCGGTGAAAAGCAGGAGATGGGTCTTCACCCCGCTGTCAAAGGTCATCCGAAGCATGTCGCAGCCGGAGTGTTCATGAAGCGCCTAATGAAAATCTATCTGGAGAAGCCGGAACTCGCGGCGGTCGTTTTCTTGCTTCTCCTCCTTGTCGTCTTCCAGGTCCGCTCGAACGGCGTATTCCTCAATCCCCAGAACCTGCGTGGAATGCTCGGCCTACTGCCTGAAATGGGGCTGGTTGCCATCGGCGTGACGCTTCTGATGATCTGCGGCGAGTTCGACCTCTCGGTCGGCTCGGTCTTCGCGCTGACGCCGATGACCATGGCAGTGATGCTGGCGGCCGGCGTGCCGTTCGCGCCGGCCTTCGCGGCCGGCTTGGCGCTCGCCGCCCTGATCGGATTCTTCAACGGCTTCATCACGATCAGATTCGCCATACCGAGTTTCATCACCACGCTCGGCATGCTGTTCATAGCGCGGTCGCTGACGGTTGTGATCTCCGGCGGCTTTCCGCCGGTTCTCCCCGCCAATTCGTTGCCGAAATGGCTGTTCACTGTCTATGTCGGCCCCGGCGAGCTCTTTCGAATGTCGTTCTTCTGGTTCCTCGCGGTCGCCATTCTTGTCACGGTGCTACTGTCGCGCACGAATTTCGGCAATTGGGTCCGGGCGACGGGCGGCTTCCTGCCCGCGGCTCAATCCATGGGCATTCCGACCGCCCGCGTCAAAATCGCCTGCTTCATGATCTGCTCGGTGCTGGCTGGTTTTGCCGGCACCATCCAGGTGATGCGGCTCGGCGCGCCTCTGCCCTCAATTGGCGAGGGACTGGAGCTCCAGGCGGTTTCGGCGGCGGTGATCGGCGGCACGTCGCTGCTCGGCGGCATTGGCACGATCTTCGGTGGCATCGTCGGCGCGGCGCTGATCCGCGTCATAGACAATGGACTGGTGCTCTCCCAGGTCGATGCCAACTGGTTCAAGATGGCGATCGGATTGCTCACGATCTTCGCCGTGGTGGTGAATGCCTGGCTGCGCAAGCGTGCCCGCGCGATCAAGGTGGAGACCTAACCATGCCGGCGCCGATCATCGAAATCCACAACCTGCAGAAATGGTATTCCGGCGTTCACGCGTTGAAGAACGTGTCGCTCGACATTTATCCCAACGAGGCGCTGGGCCTGGTCGGCGACAACGGCGCGGGCAAGTCGACACTGATCAACATCCTTTCCGGCACCCAGAAACCAGATGGCGGCGAAATCAAACTTGAAGGCCAGCCGGTGCGCTTCTCAAATCCGCGCGACGCTATGGATCGCGGCATCGAGACAATCTATCAATACAATTCCATGGTTCCAACCATGACAATCGCCCGCAACGTCTTTATCGGTCGCGAGCCCTTGCGCTTCTCGATTGGCGGCATCGGCATTCTCGACCAGGAGAAGATGCGCAGCGAAAGCGTCAAGGCGATTGCCGACGTCGATCTGCATCTGCGTTCGCCTGACGCGCTGGTGGGAGAGCTATCCGGTGGCCAGCGGCAGGGAGTGGCGATCGCGCGCGCCATGCACTTCAAGTCGAAGGTCATGATTCTCGACGAACCGACCAACCATCTCTCGGTTAAAGAAACCAACAAGGTGATCGGGTTCGTGCGCGGTCTTAAGGCACAGAGCGTTACCGGCGTGTTTATCAGCCACAACATGCACCATGTCTTTGAATGCTGCGACCGCATTGTGGCGATGGCGCGCGGAGAAATCGTGCTGGACAAGAGGATCAGCGATACCTCGATCGACGAAATTCACAGCGTCCTGTGATGCCAGGCAGGCGGCAAGTGCAGCCACCTGATTGGATGAGTGATGGCAAGGCCGAAAGTACGGCTGTCAGCGCGTTCGGCTGAAGACCGTGCTCTACTCTGCAGTGAGGAAAGTCGGTTCGGCGCAAAAGCGATATTCGTGAAAACCCCCGCTTTGTGGCCGCCTGGTTTCGCCAGGCGTTCCCGATGCGCACCGTCTGGCCGGACAATGTCAAGGGCATAACAACCGCCGCCGACGCCTCTTCGCCGGGCTCGATGCGGTGGTTCGCCGGCCGGAGCGGAGCCGGAGCATGGCGGCAGCGGCCGACGCTCTCGGCGACCGCGGCCTGCGCGGTAGTCTAGCTGAGGCGGCAAACGAGCTTTTCGCTTGTCCCACCTGAGCCGGCAGTCGCAGTGCAGCAATCACGCGGTGCGCTGCAGCACATGCTTTCCTTGACAGAGAGCGTCGTTTTCCAGATGTTCCTGTTGGGCAAAAAGTTTGCCGCAGAGAAAAGACGGTGAACAATCGCGCGCCTCCGGGGAGGGAACGATGGTCGCAACGTCAGGCCAGCAGGCGAGCGTGCTTACGCTCGATGATCGCATAGACAAGATGCATGCGCGCGACCGGATAGGCGCGATTGCTTTTGTTGTGGTGCTGTGGTTCACGATACTTTTCGCGCTGTTCGTTGTTTGGCCGCACATCACCGTTGGCGGGATCAAGACGATCCTCGTGGTGTCAGGTGCGCTGGTGCTCGCTTTCAATACCGCCGCGATCGTCGCGATGCTGCGCCACTACGCCCACGACAAGCATTTCATCTATGGGTTGGACATTAAGCATCTCGATGACATGCGTAGTCAGCGGCGGATGTAAGGGAGGACGCGATGGCTTATCAGCCCCCTAGACAGGGACTTGTTGCCCAGGTCGTAGATGTCGTTGTTTTGCTCGTCCTCACTGTCGGAGCCCTTTACGTACCGCTCTACCTTGGACTGGCAGGCGCATCCAAGACGCCTAACCCGATCGAGAATCCGACTTGGGAGGCGCTAAACCAGAACGCTGTCGAACAGCAGCAGTGGGCGGCGCTTGGCATAAGCGATCCCGCCGCCGCCAACGATATCGTTACCGCCCGTTTCAACTACGACTTCAGTTGGTCGGCACTGATCATCATGGCCGTGCTTGTGATCGGCTATTTCGTCATGGTGGTACGGCTTTCGGAAAGGGAATACCGCGAAGTCATCGACGAGCGCTTTGGTTCGAAGCGGTAGGGAGCGACGATGGACACCTGGAACATCCTTGAATACGCCGCCTGGGCACTGTCCATCTTTTTCGGGGCGATGATGCTGATCGACGTCGCCAAGATCGACTCCAGCTATGACAACGACCTGCTCACCTCCTCGCGTGAAGGCGAGATAGAAGCTGCGCAGGAACGGCACCAACTCTAAGGAAACGGCCATGGCAAACATAGCGACACCGGCCGCCCCGCAGCGGCTGCAGCTTCTGCGCGTCCTCGGACCGGGCCATGTGTGGGCCTTGGGGGTCGGCATCGTCCTTGTCGGCGAATACATGGGTTGGAATTTCTCGATCGGCAAAGGTGGCATGATCGCCGGGCTGGTGGCGTGCTGGGTGGCGGGTTTGCTTTACACCTGCGTCGCCATGATCGATTCCGAGGTGACCTCGACGGTCGCGGCCGCCGGTGGACAATACGCGCAGGCAAAACATATCGTTGGACCGCTGATGGCGTTCAATGTCGGCCTTTTCCTCGTCATGGCCTACACCATGCTGGAGGCTGGCAACGCCATTACCATCGGCTTTCTGCTCGACACCGTGGCAGGAATGCAGGGCCATTCCGGTCTAAACCAGCAGCCCTTCATTATCCTGTCCATCGTCTTTCTGGCCTGGCTTAACTATCGGGGGGTCTTGGCATCGCTGACATTCAATTTTGTCATCACCGCCATCGCATTCCTGGCCATCATCGTGCTCTTCCTGGTGGTGCAGTTCGGAGGCTCGGCAGTATCGCTGGACTTCTCGGCCGTCGCTGAAGAACCGCTTCCCTACGGCTGGGTCGGTATCATTGCCTCGGTGCATTTTGGCCTGTGGTATTATTTGGGCATCGAAGGAACCTGCCAGGCAGCCGAGGAGGTGCGCTCGCCGTCGCGTTCCCTGCCTTACGGCACGATGGCCGGCATCATGACTCTGCTGATTGCCGCCACGCTGACCTGGTATGTGTGCTCCGGCCTCATCCCATGGGAGTACCTCGGCCAAGCTGGCACGCCGCTTTTCGACGCTGCGCGCGTTACCGGCAGCGCCGGGCTCATGGTGCTGTTGTTCATCGGTACTATCTTTTCGACACTCGCATCGGCAAATGGCTGCATCAACGACGCCTCGCGCGCCTGGTTTTCAATGGGTCGCGATCGCTATCTGCCAATCTGGTTCGGGGCGGTACACCCGGTCTACCGCACACCCTATCGGTCGATCGTCTTCCTGGTCCCGATCGCACTCATCTTCGCGCTGGGCGCGCCGCTCGATCAGGTCGTTACCTTCTCGATCCTTTCTGGCCTTCTTGGGTATACCTTCATGTCGTTCAACATGGTGATGTTCCGCAAAAAATGGCCTCTGGAGACGATCAAGCGCGGATATGTTCATCCATTTCACCCTTTGCCGGCGATCGTGCTGTTGATCCTGTGCGCGACCGCCTATGTCGCAGTGTTTCTCGGCTACGGAACACAGTTGATCGCTATGATGTGCTTCTACATTATTGCTTCGCTGTGGTTCCATTTCTGGCGCTATCGCTTCGTACGTCGCGGTGACCAGTTCACGATGCCTTGGCCTCGGCCGCAAGGATATTGACCGGCTAAGTCGGGCTGAAGGCAGTGGCGTCGGTTCGAAGTCTGCTATGTCGGAGATGACTCTTTTTCTCCTTGCCGTTGCCGCGATGGCGGTGGCGACTTTGTGGATTATAGCTCTCCGCGAGCATAGCAATATCCTTGCACAACGCGCCTCTCTTCTTGACGCGATCGTACCGCTCTTTTCTGAAAGCACCGTCGTCGTGGGGCGGGATGGCTTTCCGGTTCTTGACGGCAGCCTAGGCGCCAGGCGCCGCATCCGCATTGAACTTATAGCCGACACGCTGGTAACGCGCAGATTGCCACAGCTTTGGCTCAAACAGACACTGCTGGAGCCGGGCGAACGGAGCCGACCGTCGATCGGCGCCTTGTCACGGCCGACGGGGGCGGAATTCTACTCTGTGGTGCATGATCTCCCGATGTTTATCGCACCGCCTGACACCGAGCGCCCGATACTTGTGCGCGGTGATGCCGCGATAACAGCCGAAGAGATCGAGCGGGCGAACGCGATGTTTTCGTCGCTTTTTCGCGACCCTGGCGTGAAGGAGGCCGTGATTACACCTCGGGGTGCGCGTTTGATCCGCCAAGTCTCGGAAGGCGATCGCGGTGCTCATCTGATATTGCGGCAGGTCCGCTTCCCGCTCGACCGCATACCTCAGTCGGCAGTCAAGGACGGGCTAGCGGAACTCGAAGCACTTAACAAGGTGTTCGAACGT
Organism: Mesorhizobium yinganensis; assembly: GCF_040081985.1. Classification (NCBI taxonomy): domain Bacteria; kingdom Pseudomonadati; phylum Pseudomonadota; class Alphaproteobacteria; order Hyphomicrobiales; family Phyllobacteriaceae; genus Mesorhizobium; species Mesorhizobium yinganensis. The sequence continues at coordinate 43,474 of NZ_JBEBMH010000032.1, forward strand.
TGAACGCCAAGGCACTATTGCAGGGGCGGTTGTCTTCGGCGTTGAGCCGATTGGGTTGAAATGGCAAGACGGATAAATCCCTATCTGGTACTCGTGCTGGCTATTCTCCTGCCGGGTGCCGGTCACGTGGCAATTGGAGAGGCGCCCAGGGGACTTGTATTCGCATTCTTTGCGATGTTCTTTGCCGTTCTTACCTATTCGACGACGACGCCTGACCAATCGTTCGTTGCCCGTCACGCGGGCGGACTGTTTATCTGGGCAATTTCGATACCCGACGCTTATCGCCGTGCGCGTGTCGCCTATGCGCTGTCAAAACCAAAGGCAGGCAACAATCGCTAGCCATCTTCAAGCGATACTGGGTGCGGGCGTCCAATTCCCGATCCCGGACGTACAGGGCCCATTTCCGTCCAGAGGATTGCTAAAGACCGAGCCGGTCAGGTTCTCAACCGATCTCTGTGTGTCGCCGGCAGCATTCCAGTGTCGGAAACAGATGGGATTAGACTCCCCGTCAATCCCACCGCCGCGGTGTCGTAAGAGGCTGTGTCGAGGCGAGTCAGGTAAACAGGTTGGCAACGTTGGTTGAAGTAAACGCTCCGACAACAATACCACGCCGATCAGCTACAAACGCCATCTCTGCCCCCTCAGGTCATCGCCCATGCGGTGTCGCTCTACTGCCGACTTCCGCTGAGCCTGGCCGTGTGGAGGAAATGCTGCTGGAGCGCGGAATTGTCGTCACCTATTGAAACAATCCACCGTTGGGGAAAGAAGTTCTGCCCGGACCATGCGCGGCGCGTTCACCTCAAGAAGCCCAGCCGGCATCTTGACGAGCTGGTCATCACCATCGCCGGCAAGGTGCTTGTGGCGCGCCGCTTGATGGACAATCCAGCGTGAAGACACGCAGACGGTGCGATCGCTCTCACCAGTTGTGGCGTTCTCCATGCCTGCCGTGAAAGATGGCACGTCAACGACACTAGGAACGTTCTTGGGAGGCCGACCTCAACGGCCGCATACAATCGGGCAATATCTGGCATCGACGAGACTTTTGTAACGGTGGGCTTGAGCAACGTTAGGAATTCGAGAAGATCTCGCGCAAAGTTTGCGTGGGTCGAGCCTCTAGTTCCAAGTCTTCTTCGATATGATCGATATGCTTGACGATCAGAACCGTCGTCTTCGTCACATCGCGGGCCTCCAGCGCATCGACGATTTCCCGGTGCTCGGAGTGGCCGCATGCTGACGCCCCCGAACGGCCGTAAAGCGCGATGACCAGCGAGGATCGCGCGACGAGCTCTTCCATGAAGCGCAGCAGGATCTGGTTTCCCGCGACGATTGCCAGCAGAAGATGGAAGTCGCCGGACGCCTTGATCTCGGCCCGGCGCGCATCCGGCCCACGCGCCGCGATATGGAGAGCCTCGCGGTCGAGCTGCGCCCGGAACTCATCGATTCTGAAGGCGTCGATCGTCTCGCACGCGGTGGTGGCGATGCCGGGCTCGATCAGACGGCGTGAGGCGAAGACCTGCCGGGCTTCCTCCGGCGACGGATTGGCGACGAAGGCGCCGCGATTGCGCTCGGTGCGCACCAGCCCTTCGAAGGTGAGCATCTGCAAGGCCGAGCGGGCGATCGTTCGGCTGACGTCGAAGAGTGTCCCGACCTCGGCTTCCGAAAGTTTCGCTCCAGGCGTCAGCCGCCGTTCGATGATGGCGTCGCGCAGGCGGTCGCGGATGGCCTGCGCGCGGTCATCGGGCAGCCGGTCGGCAGGGAATTCGGCGGCGAGTGTCATGGCTTCTTTGTAGCTGGAAAATCGAAGCTGGCCAGAGCAATCTTGCGATCGAAATAGCTACTGGATTGCATACGATCCTTGCCCATTTCGAGAACAGAAGCCTAGAATTTGTGCAATGCACAAAACTGCCCGTTTCACAGAAACGGCATAAAGATAGGCAATTCAATCCGTTAATAAGCCGGCTTCGGTTGGCACGCATGATGCATCTGATGTTGCGAACAGAGGTGCAGAATGGCCAAGGCCGCCGAAATAGAAATCGTCTCGGTATCGAAGATCTACGGCAGCACGACCGCGGTCGATGCGATCAGCCTTAAGATCCCGGCAAGCACCTATTGTTGCCTGCTCGGACCTTCCGGCTGCGGCAAGACCTCGACGCTGCGTATGATCGCCGGCCACGAAAGCATCTCGTCCGGAGACGTGCGGCTCGGCAACATGGTCGTCACCGACCTGCCGCCGGCCAAGCGCGGCACGGCGATGATGTTCCAGTCCTATGCGCTGTTCCCGCATCTCGACCTCGTCGACAACGTCGCCTTCAGCCTTCGCATGAAGGGCGTCGAGAAGGAGGAGCGCCAGCGCAAGGCGATGGACATGCTCCGCCTGATGCAAATGGAGGCCTATTCTTCGCGGCGCCCGGCGCAGCTTTCCGGCGGCCAGCAGCAACGCGTCGCGCTGGCGCGCGCGCTGATCACCGACCCGGAAGCGCTGCTGCTCGACGAGCCTCTGTCGGCGCTCGACCCGTTCCTGAAGATCCGCATGCGCGCCGAACTGAAGCGCCTGCAGACGTCGCTCGGCATCACCTTCGTGCATGTCACCCACAGCCAGGAAGAGGCCATGGCACTGGCCGACCTGATCGTCGTCATGAACGACGGCCGCATCGAACAGGCCGCCGATCCGCGCACCGTCTTCAGGCGGCCGGCGACGGCGTTCGTTGCCCGTTTCATGGGCGACCACAACGTCATTTCGGGCGAGGCGGGCGACTATGCCGACGGTTCGCTCACCGTCGAAGTGCCGGGCGGCGCAACCTTTGCCGCCGCCGGCGACAAGCGCGAGCCCGGAGAAAGCACCGACATCGGCATCCGCACCGATCGCATCCGTATCGGCGAGGCCGCGGGCAAGGGGCTGGGTTTCACCGGCATCGTCTCGAATGTCGAATATCGCGGCTCGACCGTAAAGCTCGTCCTGTCGGGAGCAGGCTTCAGCGACTTCACCGCCATCATGCCCGAGGGCGCGTTTTTCGCCGCACCCGCCGCCATCGGCGATGCCGTGCCGCTCTCATGGGACGCGAAAGACGCCATCGTGCTCGGTCGCCTCGATTCTTGATCTCGAAAACGAATGACAACAGGGGAAAAACCTATGAAAGCGACACGCAATTCAGGACTTTCGCGCCGCACATTCCTCAAGACAGGGGCGGCGGCCGCAGGCCTCGCGGCCGGCTCGGGCGCGATTACCGGCTTCCCGACGATCTGGGCGCAGAACCCGATCACGCTGCGCCAGTTCGGCACTGGCGTCTCGAACCTCAACGCCATTGCCGACAAGTGCAAGGAAGACCTCGGCATCACGCTGGAGATGACGGCGACCGATTCCGACGCCGCCGCACAGCGCGCCGTCACCCAGCCGAACTCCTACGATATCGCCGACATCGAATACTGGATCCTGAAGAAGGTCTACCCGACCGGCGTGATCCAGCCAATGGAGACGGCCAAGCTTAAATATTACGACCAGATCGTGCCGCTGTTCAAAACCGGCAAACTGACTCCCGACAGCGTGATCGCCCAGGGCACCGCGCCACACACGGTCGGCTATGTCGAGAAGCCCGGCGACAAGACTTTTGCCAAGAGCGAAACCGGCTTTTTCACCATGGTGCCGACCATCTACAATGCCGACACGCTGGGCATTCGCCCCGACCTCGTCGGCCGCGACATCACCACCTGGGCCGACATCATGGACCCGGCCTTCAAGGGCAAGACCTCGATCCTCAACATCCCGTCGATCGGCATCATGGACGCCGCCATGATCATGGAAGCGATGGGCAACATCAAATATGCCGACAAGGGCAACATGACCCAAGAGGAGATCGACAAGACGATCGACTTCCTGATCAAGGCCAAGCAGGACGGCCAGTTCCGCGCCTTCTGGAAGTCGTTCGACGAGAGCGTCAACCTGATGGCTTCCGGCGAAGTCGTCATCCAGTCGATGTGGTCGCCAGCTGTCGCGGCCGTCCGCTCCAAGGGCATCGCCTGCAAGTACCAGCCGCTCAAGGAAGGCTACCGTTCGTGGGGCGGCGGCCTCGGCCTCGCCTCGCATCTGTCGGGCCCACAGCTCGACGCGGCTTACGAGTACATAAACTGGTACACGTCCGGTTGGGTCGGCGGCTACCTCAACCGGCAGGGCTATTATTCCGCCGCCATGGATACGGCGAAGAAATTCATGTCGGAAGACGAATGGGGTTTCTGGATCGAAGGCAAGGCGGCCAGAGGTGACATTCTGGCTCCCGACGGCAAGGTCATGGAGAAGGCCGGAGCGGTGCGCGACGGCGGCTCCTTCGAGGAGCGCATGGGCAAGGTCGCATGCTGGAACTCGGTCATGGACGAGGACCGCTACATGGTCCGCCGCTGGAACGAGTTCATCGCGGCGTAGCGCAGACGGCGTAGCGGCCGTCTATCGCTGGCGCCGCCCCTCACCCTTGCCCTCTCCCCGTGAGGAACGGGGAGAGGGACCGCCAACGTTGCGGCTGATCCCTTCTCTCAGCTCTAATTGGGGGGAAGGTCCCGGCAGGGGGTCCGAAGGACGGCAGCCGCCCCATGATCGGAGCATCGGATGGCAATCGCGCTGGAACAGCCCGTCACCATCGTCGCGGCGGAGCGCAAGCCGACGACGCGGATATCGTTAGCCGGGATTGCCTCCTATCTCCAGGCGGCGCCGCTGTCGATCATCCTCGGCGCTTTCCTGCTGGCGCCGATCCTGATGATCGCGGTCGTCAGCTTCTGGGACTATGATTTCGCCGGCCTCTATCCTGATTTCGTCACCTTCAACTACACCGAGGCGCTCGGCTCCTGGGTGACGTGGAAAACCTACCTGAACACGCTGAAATTCGCGGCGATCGTCTGGGTGCTGACAACCTTCATCGGCTTTTGGGTCGCCTACTACCTTGCCTTCCACATCCGGAGCTCGGCCATGCAGATGGTGCTAATCCTTGTCTGCACGGTGCCGTTCCTCACCTCCAACATCATCCGCATGATCTCCTGGATCCCGGTGCTCGGACGCAACGGCCTCGTCAACTCGACGCTGGTGCAGATGGGCCTCGTCCCGCAGCCGATCGAATGGCTGCTTTATTCCGATTTCGCCGTGGTGCTGGCCATGGTCCACCTCTACACGCTGTTCATGGTGACTCCGATCTTCAACACGCTGATGCGCATCGACCGCTCGCTGATCGAGGCGGCCCGCGATTGCGGCGCCAATGGCTGGCAGATCCTGTGGACCGTCATCTTGCCGCTGGCCAAGCCGGGCATAGCGATCGGCACGATCTTCGTCGTCACGCTGGTGATGGCCGATTTCTCGACGGTGCAGGTGATGTCCGGTGGCCAGAGCGCCTCGGTCGCGCTGATGATGAAGAACCAGATGTCGCTGCTGCAATATCCGGCAGCCGCCGCCAACGCGGTGGTGCTGCTCGTTCTGGTGCTGCTGATGGTGGCCGGCATCCTGCGCATCGTCGACATCCGCAAGGAACTCTGAGCATGAGCTGCGAGACCCGCACGGTCGAATTCTTCGTGCTGACGGCCTTTTTTGTGCTGTTCGTGCTGTTCCTCTACGGGCCGCTGTCGGCGATCCTGATCCTGTCCTTCCAGGGCGAGAATGGCGGCCTGACCTTTCCGCTGAATGGCGTCTCGCTGCACTGGTTCTTCAACCTGTTCGAAAAACAGGCAGTGGGCGATTTCGGCGGCAGTTTCCGCCGATCGCTTGTGCTCGGCCTGATGGTGATGGTGATCACCGTCGTCGTCTCGTTGCTGGCCGGGCTGGCGTTCCGCCGTAAATTCCGGGGATCCAGCGCGCTGTTCTACCTTGCGGTCGCAAGCCTCGTGGTGCCGTCGATCATCATTTCGCTCGGCATCGGCGTAGTCTTCCAGCAGCTCGGACTTCAGCCGGCCTGGTACACATCCGCCCTCGGCGCGCATCTCACCTGGACGCTGCCCTTCGGCGTTTTGATCATGTTCGCGGTGTTCAACCGTTTTTCGCCTTCCTACGAGGAGGCGGCGCGCGATCTAGGCGCCAACGCCTGGCAGACCTTCTATTACGTCTTGCTGCCGATCATCGCGCCGAGCCTTATCGGGGTCGGCCTGTTCGGCTTCACAATGTCCTATGACGAATTCGCACGCACGCTGATGACGGCGGGCTCCTTCAACACGCTGCCGCTGGAAATCTACGGCATGACAACCAACGTCACGACGCCGGTGCTTTATGCGCTGGGCACGGTGACGACGGTGTTCTCGTTCCTGGTCATCGGCGGCATGCTGGGCGCCATCGTCTATGTCGGCCTTAGACAGGCGCGAGCCTAACCGTTCTCCCCACTGAAAATCCCAACGCAGGCAGTCGCTTCCGTGCATCTTCTCGTTGTCAATCCCAACACCACGGCCTCCATGACCGATAAGATCGGCGCGGCGGCGTGGCTGGCCGCCTCGCCTGGCACGATGATCGAGGCCGTCACATCGACCATGGGACCGGCCTCCATCGAGGGGTACTACGACGAGGTTTTCGCCGTGCCCGGACTCCTGCTGGAGATCGCTAGGGGCGAACGCGAGGGTGCGCAGGCCGCCGTCATCGCCTGCTTCGATGATACCGGCCTCGACGCTGCCCGCGCCATGGCGAGTATCCCGGTGGTCGGCATCTGCGAGGCGGCGCTGTCGCTCGCCGCCTTCGTCGCGCAGCGTTTCACCGTGGTGACGACCATGGAGCGCTCGCGCGTGCCGATCGAACATCTGGTGCGCCGCTATGGCATGGCGGAGCGCGCAAAAGTCCGGGCGGCCGAAATTCCGGTGCTTTCGCTCGAAGACCCTTCATCGGGCTCGACGAGCAAGCTGGAGGCGGAGATCGAGCGGGCGATCGAGGAGGACAAGGCCGAAGCCATCGTGCTCGGCTGCGCAGGCATGGCTGATCTCGCGGCCTCCTACCAGCGCCGCTACGGCTTGCCGGTGGTCGAAGGGGTGGGGGCGGCAGTCAGGCAGACCGAGGCGCTCGTCGCACTCCGGCTTTCCACCAGCAAGCGTGGCTCGTATGGCGAACCGATCAACAAACCTTACACCGGCCTGCTCAAGAGCTTTGGACCTGCCAAGATTTGACGGACGTTTTCGCCATACGGTCGACAGAGCTTGAGCTCAGAATAACGGCCAACGCGCAAATGGCTAAACGGATGCGAGTGCCGGCTCTTATCGCTTTCCGAATTTGCCATATGCCAATGGGTTTCCGATGTCGATTTACGAAGCAGCGAGAACCTCGCCGACGTAGCGGCGCCAACCGCCGAAGCCGGATATATCGGTCGCGCCGTCAAGGCCGGCGCTTTCCGCCAGAAAACCCTTGCAGGTCGAGCCGTCGTTAAGCTCCAGCGTGCCAATGCCGAGCGGGGCCGGAATGGAAGCGACAAAACGACCGAAGGCGGCGGGCTGCAAGCTCCATATTTCCACGTCGATCGACACGCCGTCGCCTTCTTCCGCCCGCGCCAGCCCCGGTTTGGGGACCGCCTGGCCGGCGAGCGCATAGAGCCGATAGGCTGCGGCGGTTCGCGCGGCGCGGCGGAAATCCGCGCCGAGTTCCTGCAATTGGAAGTTCAGCGGCATGCCCGAAAGGTGCGCGCCGACCACCGCCAAGTCGATGGAGTCGTCCCGGCCGGGCTCGCGCGCGGCAGCGGGCGGCAATGGCCAGCCGGTGGCGCCGAGACGGGTTCCAGCGGCAGCATGGATGCGCTCGGCAAGCGAGGCGACAAGCCCGTCCTTGCCCGCAGCCGCGAGCAGTGTGACGCTCATCGGCAATCCGTCGGATCGTCTGCCTGAAGGCACGGCGATGCCGCACATGTCGAGCAGATTGACGAAATTGGTGTAGGTGCCGTTGCGGCTGTTGGTGACGACCGGGTCGGCCAGCACCGCATCGACAGTATAGTGCGTCGGTGCGGTGGGCACGCAGATCAGGTCCACCGAGGCAATCAGCGGCGCCACCTTGGCCTTATAGGCCTGCAGCGCGTAGAGGCCGCGGAACGCATCGGCCGCCGACAATTTTCGCGCGCCGCCGATGATTTTCGCCGTCACCGGATGCATTTCGGCCTCATGCGCGTCCATGAAGCGGGCTATCGCCGCGTAACGTTCGGCAACCCAGGCGCCTTCGTAGAGGAGATTGGCGGTGTTGTAGAAGTCGCCGAAGGGCATCTCGACGATATGGCAGCCAAGCGACTGGAGTTTTGCCAGCGCGGTGTCGAAGCCGGCTTCCATTGCCGTGTCGCCAAAGAACTGACGGTCGGTGTGTGCCGGTACACCGACGGTCAGGACCGGAGGGCTGGACACCAGCGGCGCGACCGCCACGGTCGTCGAATAGGGGTCAGAGACATCGGGCGCCGCGGTCACCGAAAACACAGCATAGGCGTCGTCGACCATCAGGGCGAAGATCGAAACGGAATCGAGGGTTCGGCAGGCCGGCACCACGCCTGTGGTCGAGAGCGCGCCGACGGTCGGCTTCAGCCCGACGATGTTGTTCAGGCCGGCCGGCACGCGCCCCGAGCCGGCGGTGTCGGTGCCGAGCGAAAAAGAGACGATGCCTTGCGCCACGGCGACGGCGGAGCCCGAGGATGAGCCGCCGGGCACCAGCGCCGGGTCGATAGCATTGCGCGGCACCGGATAGGGCGTGCGCACGCCGACGAGGCCGGTGGCGAACTGGTCGAGATTGGTCTTGCCGATCACCAGGGCGCCGGCGGCCTTGAGCCGCGCCACCACCGTCGCATCTTTCTCGGGCGTGTAGGAGAAGGCGGGGCAGGCCGCGGTAGTCGGCATGCCGGCGACATCGATATTGTCCTTAACCGCGAAGGGGATACCCCAGAGCGGTTTTGCAACGGGATCGAAGGCCCCTAGCACCAGAACCTCGGCGAGCAGCGATGTCCTGTCGGCGAGATGGATGAAGATGCCGGGATCGTCCACGGCCACCAGCCGGGCATGGACCGCCTCGACCATCGAGCGGACTGAAAACCCTTGCGCGTAAGCTGCGTGCAGACTTCCGATGTCGAAACGGACTTCGCTCATTTCGCCTACTCCAGGAAAATCACCGGCAGGTCCCACTGGATAAGGACCACGCAACCGTTTTCCGTCCAGACGGAATGGACTGTTCCCACCAGGTTGAGCACCACGCTGCCGGCAGCATAGTCGCCATTCTCGTCCGACTGCGTGCCCTCCAGCACCACGATCGTCTCCAGGCCCGCATGCCGGTGGCGCGGCACGCCGGCGCCGGGCCGATATTTCAGCACCGCGACGGACGGCTCCACCGGGCCGCCCTTGAGCAACCAGTGCACCCCGATACCATCGCGGAAACGCTCAAACGTCAGATCGCGCCAGCCGCCGTCGAGCAGGCCAGCGAAGCTTAAATTAGGCATCCGCTATTCCCTGAAGCACCTCGTCGGTCGTCGCCGTCCAGCCGACGATCGCGCCTTGGGCGCGGATCATCGCCAGTGCGGCCGCCTTGAACTCCGGAAAATAGCTTTCCGTGGCATCCTCGGCGAGCAGGCATTCAAAACCCCGGTCGTTGGCCTCGCGCATGGTGGTCTGCACGCAGACTTCCGTCGTCACGCCGGCAAAGACGAGCTGCTGCGCGCCGAGCCGCTTCAGCTCTTCTCCGAAAGGCGTCGCGTAGAAGGCGCCCTTGCCGGGCTTTTCGATGACGATCTCGCCGGGCAACGGCGCAAGCTCCTCCAGTATGGCCGTGCCCGGCTCGCCGGCGATGAGAACGCGGCCCATCGGGCCCTCGTCGCCGATCCGAATTGAGGGGTTGCCGCGATCGCGCTTGGCCGGCGGCAGGTCGGAAAGGTCAGGCCGGTGGCACTCCATCGTATGGATCACCGGCAGGCCGGCGGCGCGAAAGCCCTCGATCAGCTTCTTCACCGTCGGCACGATTTTTTGCACGCGCGACACGTCGTTGCCGAGGCTCGCGCCAAAACCGCCGGGCTCGGCGAAATCGCGCTGCATGTCGATGACCACCAGCGCCATCGACTTCGGGTCGAAGGTGAACGGGAAGGGAGCGGCTGCGATCTCGGCCATCAGTGGTGACCCGCCATGTGTTCGCCGATCGCCTGCACGCTGGCCGTCGCGATCGGCGTTTCATAGACCAGCACACCGTCGGACATGACCAGGATGCGGTCGGACAGTTCCAGCAGTTCGTCGAGGTCTTCCGACATAAGCAGCACCGCCGCGCCGGCATTGCGGGCTTTCATGATGCGGGCGCGGATTTCGGCCACGGCCGAAAAATCCAGACCGAAGCAGGGGTTGGATACGATCAGCAGATCGACCGCGCCGGTCAGCTCGCGCGCCAGCACGGCGCGCTGGATGTTGCCGCCCGACAGCGACTGGATCGGCGAGGCCAGCGAGGCGGTCTTCACCTTGAACTGCGCGACCAGCTGCGCCGCATAGGCCTTGATTGCGCTAGCCGACACCCAGCTTACCGGCTTGCCCGATTTGCCGAGGTCGAAGGTGCGGAAGGCGATGTTCTCGGCCACCGTCATTTTCGGCGCGCAGGCGTTGCGCAAGGGTTCTTCCGGAATGAAGCGTACGTTGAGCACGCGCGCCTCGCCGCGGCTGGCGCCATAGGGCGCGCCCTTGACCTTCACCTGGCCCGCATCGCGCTGGCGCTGGCCGGCGAGCACCTCCAGAAATTCCTTCTGGCCGTTGCCGGAAATGCCGGCAATGCCGACGATCTCGCCCGATTTCACGTCGAGATCGGCGACGTTGATGGTTTTCAGGCCGGTGCGGTCCGGCGCCTTAAGGCCCTTGACGGCCAGCACCGTCTTCGACGAGCCGTTGAAATGGGTGCGCGTGTCGAGCTTGGCGATCGGCTGGTCGCCGATCATCATCGCCGCCATGGCCTGCCGGTCATGCTCGGAAACTTTTCCGGTGCCGGTCATCTTTCCCTTGCGCAGAACGGTGAAATCATCGGCGAAGGAGGTCACCTCGTGGAACTTGTGGCTGATCATCAGCACGGTGAGGTCGCCGGCAACCGTCATGCCGCGCACCAGTCCCAGCACCTCCTCAGCCTCGCCGGGGGTGAGTACCGAGGTCGGTTCGTCGAGCACCAGAAAATTTCGCCCGAGATAGAGCTGCTTGATGATCTCCAGCTTCTGTTTCTCGCCTGCGGCCATCTCCGCCACCTTGGCGTCGAGCGGCAGCTTGAACGGCATCGTCTCCATGAAGGCGGCGAGCGCCTTGCGCTCCCTGGCCCAGTCGATGACGCGCGGCACGTTCTCGCGCGAGATCACCAGGTTTTCCGCGCCGGTCAGCGACGGGACGAGCGTGAAATGCTGATAGACCATGCCGAGCCCGAGCGCCGAAGCGTCCTTCGGGCTGGCGATCGGCTCCTCCTTGCCGTCGACCATGATCTGGCCGGAGGTCGGATGGTAGAAACCCATAATGCATTTGACCAGCGTCGACTTTCCGGCGCCGTTCTCGCCGAGCAAGGCATGGAAGGAGCCGGCCGGCACATTGATCGACACGTCGTCCAGCGCCGTGAAGGCGCCGAAGCGCATGGTCATGCCGAACGTCTGGACACCTACGGCCTTGTTGTCGCGCGGGGCGGGCGGCGGGATGATCATGGCAACTGCTCCACGAAGGTCTTTGAGTTCGACACCGCGCCGAACACGCCGCCCTGCATCTTGATCATCTTGATCGCTGCGAGGTGGTTGCCGTAGTCGGTCGCGCCGCAGCAGTCTTCCAGCATCACGCATTCGAAGCCGCGATCGTTGGCCTCGCGCATGGTGGTGTGCACGCAGACGTCGGTGGTGATGCCGGTCAGCACGATATTCTCGATGCCGCGCTGGTTGAGGATGAGTTCCAGGTCCGTCGCGCAGAACGAGCCCTTGCCGGGCTTGTCGATGACCGGCTCGCCTTCGACCGGGTAGAGGTCGGGGATGATGTCCCAGCCGGGCTCGCCGCGCACCAGGATGCGGCCGCAGGGGCCGGGATCGCCGATGCCGGCATCGATGCGCCGCGAGCGCCAACGCTTGTTTGCGGGCAGGTCGGCGAGATCGGGCCGGTGGCCCTCGCGTGTGTGGATGATCGTGTAGCCCTTGGCCCGCATGGCCGACAGCACCGACTTGATCGGCTCGATCGGCGCCCGCACCAGCGACAGGTCGTAGCCCATGTGATCGACATAACCGCCGGGGCCGCAGAAATCGGTCTGCATGTCGATGATGATCAGCGCCGTGTTGTCGGGCCTGAGCGCGCCGTTGTAAGGCCACGGGTAGGGATCGGCCTCGATGAATTTCTCGGAGATTTCCGGCATGGCGTTCATCGAAAGGTTCCTATTTGGTGATCGAAAGTTCGCCGGGCGCGCCGGCCAGCGAGCGGCCGGGCGACGAGGTCAGGATCATGATGGCGAGCGTCAGCACGTAGGGCGCGGCGTAGAACAGGTAGTAGCCCTGTGTGACGCCGACGGATTGCAGCGCCGGGCCGAGCGCGCCCGCTCCGCCGAACAGCAGCGCCGCGGCAAAGCAGCCGAGCGGGTTCCAGCGGGCGAAGATGACGAGCGCCACCGCCATCAGGCCCTGTCCGGACGATACGCCTTCGCTCCAGCTTCCGGGATAATAGAGTGAGAGATAGGCGCCGCCGATGGCGGCAAGCGCGCCGCCGGTCGCGGTCGCGAACAGGCGCACCGTGTCGGGATTGAGCCCCATGGCCCGGGCGGCGTCCGAACTGTCGCCGACGACGCGCAGGATCAGGCCGGCGCGCGTATTCTTGAATGCCCACCAGAGGAACACGGCAAGTGCTGCGCCGATCAGGAACAGCACGTTGATGCTGAGCGCGGCCTGCACCTGCGGGATCGATGACCACCAGCCGAACGGGATCGCAGGCAGGTCGGGCGCTGACGGCTGGATGAAGGGTTTGCCGAAGAAGAAGGCGAGGCCCGAGCCGAACAGCATCAGCGCGATGCCGATGGCGATGTCGTTGACCTTCGGGAACTTACAGATCCAGCCATGGAACAGGCCGAAGATCGCGCCGGTAGCCGCGGCAACCAAGACACCGAGCCATGGCGAGCCGGTGAGCACCGCAGTCGCATAGGCGGACATCGCGCCGAACACCAGAGTGCCTTCAAGACCGAGATTGATGCGGCCCGACCGCTCGGTGATCGCCTCGCCGAGCGACACGAAGATGAAGGGGGTGGAGACACGGATCGCCCCACCGAGAATGGCGAGCGGCACCCCCCAGAGGCCTATGTCGACAGGCTCCATCACGCGCTCCTTTTCCAGAGGTCCGGATTGAAGGCCTTGAAGCGGCCGTAGAATGTTTCGCAGAACAGGATGACGATGAACAACATGCCCTGCAGCACCTGCACCGTGGCATCCGGCAGTTCCATGCGCCGCTGCAGGAGGCCGCCCGAGGCGTCGATGCCGCCGAGCAGGATGGCGACCGGGATGATCGCCAGCGGATTGTGGCGGGCGAGGAAGGCGACCAGGATGCCGGTATAGCCATAGCCGGCCGCCAGCGAACCGTTGGCGTTGCCCTGGACAGCCGCCACCTCGATCATGCCGGCAAGCCCTGCGAAACCGCCGGCCAGCGCGCAGAAGCCCAGAATCAGCGGCCCGACGGCGAGGCCCTGGACCTGCGCGGCGCGCACATTGCCGCCGGCGATGCGGGCGGCGAACCCCCAGCGCGTCTTCTCTATCAACACCCAGGAGATCACGCATGCGACGATGCCGACGACCAGACCCCAATGCACATCCATGCCCGGCATCGGGCCGACCGCGAAAGCCGGGTCGATCGGATGCGTCGACGGCTTGTTGAGCGAGGCCGGATCGCGCAGCGGCCCTTCGACGAGATGGTTCATCAGGGCAATCGCGATATAGGCCATCAGCAGCGACGAGATGGTCTCGTTGACGGCGCGGTAGTGGCGAAGCGCGCCGACGGCGCCGATCCAGAGGCCGCCGGCGACCGCCCCCGCTATCCCCATGAGAAGAATACCGATGAAGGACGGCGCGCCCTGCACCGAGACGGCGGCGGCTGCCGCCGCGACGCCGCCAAGCACGATCGCCCCCTCGCCGCCGATCACCACCAGCCCGAGCCGGGCTGGCAGCGCCACGCAAAGTGCTGCAAGCAGAAGAGGTGCCGCCCGCGACAGCGTGTTCTGGATCGAGAACCACGAGCCGAACCCGCCGCGCCACATCAGTTCGAACAATTGCACGGGGGATTTTCCGAGCAAGGCAAGGAAGACAGAAAACAGCGCCATGCCGAAGACCAGGGCGGCGAGGGGGATGACGAATCCCTCAGAACGGCGCGCCAGCCATTCGAGCGCTGAGGAAAGCGCAAGAGAGTGGAAGCCGGGGGACGGGTCGGCGGCGAAGTCGGTCATGGCAGGCTCCGATGCGTTGGCAGTTCCATCGAAGGGCTTGCGCCCCAACTTCCCTTCGTGGGGAGCTTCGACGAAGCGGGGTCGCAGGGGGTTTAGCGGGGTGGTGAGCACAGCATGGACCCCCACCCCGGCGCGTTCCGCGCCGACCCTCCCCACAAGGGGGAGGGTGAGAGCCCGGCCTACGAGGTCGAACCGACGACGCCCTCGACGAGATAGTCCATGCTTTCGAGTTCGGGAGCGGTTTCGACGAAGACCTGGCCTTCCGCCGCCACGACGTCGCCCTTGTTGTCCTTCAGCGGCCCCTTGATGACGGCAAAACCGCCCTTCATGATTTCCGCCAGCGTAGCGTCGAATTGCTTTTTCGCCGGCTCACTGACCGCTGGGCCGAGCGGGCTCATCTTGACAAAACCGTCGGCCAGGCCGCCGCGCGTGAAGTTCGGTAGTTCCTCTTCGGCGAGCAGTTTTTCGACATACATCTTGTAGACGTTCGCCCAGTTCCACTCGGCGCCGGTCAGATATTTTTCAGGCGCGAGCGGCGACTGGTTGGCATGGTAGCCGCAGACGAAGGCGCCGCGGCCGGCGGCCGTCTCGACGACGACTTTCGGGCTGTCGACGTGGCAGGTGATCACGTCGGCGCCCTGGTCGACCAACGCATTTGTGGCTTCCGCCTCCTTGACCGCCAGCGACCATTCGCCGGTGAAGATGACTTGGCAGGTTATTGACGGATCGACGGCGCGCGCGCCGAGCAGGAAGGAGTTGATGTTGAGCAGCACCTGCGGGATCGGTTTGGCCGCGACGAAGCCGATCTTCTTCGACTTCGACGTATGGCCGGCGACAATGCCGTTGAGGTACTGGCCCTGGCCGATATAGCCAAAATAGGAACCGGTATTCTTAGGGTGCTTGCCCTTGGTCCACATGCCGCCGCAGTGACGGAACTGGACCTCCGGGAATTTGGCGGCCATCGCCAGCATATGCGGGTCGAAATAGCCGAAGGAGGTCGGGAACAGCAGCGTCGCGCCATCGAGATTGATCATCGATTCCATCGTCTTCTGGACATCGACGGTTTCCGGCACGTTCTCTTCCTCGACGATCGTGATCCCTTCGATCGATTTCAGCGCCGCGGCGCCTTCGACATGCGCCTGGTTGTAGCCGTAGTCGTCCTTGGGGCCGACATAGATGAAACCGATGGTCCCGGAAGCGGCGAGCGCGCTTTGCAGCGGCAGCCCGCTGCCGACAATGCCGAGGGCGGCGCCACCGGCGGAAGTCTGAAGGAAGCGGCGGCGATTGATCAGGAACTGCGGATTCATAATGATGCTCCGGTTGGTCGAGTAAACATGCGTCAGTCTGTTAAGAATGTGTATGCAATCGCCATGCCAGTAATTTTTAGTATGGAAAAACAATATGATATCGAAATCATGTCTCATGACTTGGGCTAGAAATGCGCCAAGTGCATGCAGTTTGTGATTAAAATATAGTCATGTTGACATATGCATAATTTGTGGGCATACGAAGGCATCGCGTATGGGGTTCGGGCGCCCGCGAACCAAGAACAATGCCGGGAGGAACCTTGCAGAGGTCCGGGAAGAAGCTCGTCAGGGCCGGCACGACGGTTGATCAGATGGTGCGCGCCATCTCGGATCGCATCGTCACGGGCGTGCTGCAGCCGGGCGAGAAGCTCGACGAAACCGCGCTGGCCGATCGCTACGCGGTATCGCGCACGCCGGTCCGGGAGGCACTCAGCCGGCTAAGCGCCATGGGCCTGGTCGACCGGCGGCCTAACCGTGGCGCCATCGTCGCCATAGTGACCCCGCACTATCTGGCCTCGATGTTCGAGGGGATGGCCGAACTGGAAGGGATCTGTGCGAAGCTGTGCGCCGAGCGCATGACCGTCTCGGAGCGGCGCGCGCTGCAGCGCCATCACCAGGACGCCGCGCGTCTGGTGCGGGCGGGCGCGGAAGACGATTACGAGCAGTTCAACACCGAATTCCACACCCGGCTCTATCTCGGCGCCCATAGCCCGCATGTCGCCGAACTGACGACGCAGACCCGCGACCGGCTGTCGCCGTTCCGCCGAGCTCAGTTCCGCATCGCGGGGCGACTGTCAAAATCCTGGCAGGAGCACGACGCAATCGTCACGGCGATCCTGCGCGGCGACGCCGAGACGTCGCAGCGGGCAGCTACCGCGCATGTCGCGATTGTCAGCGAGGCGAGTTCGATATTCGCCTTGTCGGCACCGAACCCTCGGCAGCAGTAACGAATAGACCAGAGATCGGTGCTTAGTAAACTGCGCGTGAATGCTTCGCATATTTGTGATACATTCCTCTTACTGGCAGCACTTTGCGATAAAACAACAAGCGGAGGGCAAAATGGCAGCGACGGAGCTTCAATGCCGGAGCGGCGCTCGCATTGACCCGGGACTCATCAGTGAGTTCGCAAAGGGATTAGCTGGACTGGCCATCAGGCCGGAAGATAAGAGCTATGATCACGCTCGTCGAATCTGGAATGCCGCGATTGACCGTCATCCGGGCTTGATCGTGCGCTGCGTTGGCGCGGCGGACACGATCCACGCAGTCAAATTCGCGAAAGCCAATGACATTCTGGTCGCAGTTCGAGGCGGAGGCCATAACGTCGCCGGACGGGCGCTCTGCGACAACGGGATAGTGATCGACCTCTCATCCATGCGCGCCGTGATTGTCGATCCCGAAAGTCGCGTAGTGCGTGTGCAGGGCGGCGCGACGCTCGGCGACCTCGATCGCGAGACCCACCTTCATGGTTTGGCAGTGCCTGTTGGAGTGGTTTCGAAGACTGGCGTAGCCGGCTTGACCTTGGGTGGAGGAGTCGGGTGGCTGGTTCGAAAATACGGGCTTAGCTGCGACAATGTGATCTCGTTCGAGGTGGTGACAGCTGAGGGTGAAATCGTCGTAGCCAGTGCTGAAAGTTACCCCGACCTATACTGGGCCTTGCGCGGCGGAGGCGGTAACTTTGGCGTGGTCACCAGCTTCACTTTTCGCGCTTACCCCATCTCCACCGTCCTCGGCGGCGTGCTAGTTCATCCGCGTGATAAGGCTGGAGAAGTGCTGCGCTTTCATCGCGATTTCATGGCGAGCGCACCAGAGGAATTGACTGCCTATGCTGCCTTGGTAACAACGCCTGATGGAATGCCAGCTACAGTGATAATCGCCTGCTGGTGTGGTGATATAGCTGAGGGCGAACGCTTCCTGGCACCGATGCGGGCCTTTGGTCCACCGCTGCTTGATGCGATCCAGCCGATGCCGTTCCCCACAATGCAAATGCTTCTGGACGGGGAATTTCCGGAAGGAACCTACAATCATTGGAAGGCGACATTCGTACCAAAATTAACAGACGAAGTGATCGACCTTCTCATTGAGCATGCAAGCCGAATGCGGTCGCCAATGTCGAGTTGCCTTGTGGAGTTCTATGGCGGCGCGCCCGGAAGGGTGAGTTCCAAAGAAGCGGCCTTTGCTCAGCGCGCGTCCGAATACAACATAGGGATGACCGCACAGTGGACCGACCCGGCCGAGAGCGAAATGCACAGGGCCTGGGCTCGGGAAATGTACGATGCGTTCGAACCGCACTCGAATGGCATGCACCTCCTCAACTTTCAAAGCGAGGCAGGGGATGACGTGACCCGCGCGTCCTTCGGCGCCAACTATGCGCGGCTTTCGGAATTGAAACAGAAATACGATCCGACCAATTTCTTTAGCCTCAATCAAAATATCAAGGCAGCCGGGAGCACATAACCGACCGGTTGAATCCCGACTGCTGTCCTCCGTGACGATTCCATGTCGAAAAAGATGAAGCGGCTCCCCTTTCGTCTGCTGTACGTTGAATAGGGGAGGAGGCTCAAGGTGAGTGAGATCCGCAAGCTTGCGGCGATTCTAGCCGCCGATGTCGTCGGATACAGTCGCCTGGCTGGCTCGGACGAAGATCGGACGCTCGCGCGCCTCAGAGCGCTCCGCAGCGACCTCATCGATCCTACCATAGCGGTGCACATCGGACGAGTTGTGAAACGGACTGGAGACGGAGCCCTGGTTGAGTTCCGCAGCGTGGTGGATGCTGTGCGGTGCGCCGTCGAAATGCAGAATGCAATGCTCGAACGCAATGTTGGTGTGCCGCCCGATCGACGCATCGAGTTCCGCATGGGGATCCATATCGGCGACATAGTCGAGGAGAGCGACGGCGACCTGATGGGCGACGGTGTTAACATTGCCGCCCGGCTAGAAGGGATCGCCGAACCTAACGGCATTTGCCTATCGAGTGCGGCCTATGAACAGGTGCGCGACAAACTGAGACTTGATTTCGAGGATATCGGCGACAAAGAGCTCAAAAACATTGCGCGGCCTGTGCGCGCCTATCGGGTGGCCTCAAACCGGGATACCGAAAGAGTGCCAATGAGGCACGAACTCTCCGGTGAAAAACTAGCGCGGCTCGACAAGCCGTCAATCGCCGTCTTGCCGTTCCAGAACATGAGTGGTGACCACGAACAGGAATATTTTGGCGACGGCATCGCCGAAGATATCATCACGGCCCTTTCCAAGCTGCGGGGCTTCTTCGTCATCGCGCGCAACTCGACCTTCGCGTACAAGGGCAAGGCGCCGGATATCCGTCAGGTCGCGCGTGAACTTGGTGTTCGCTACGTACTGGAAGGCAGCGTCCGCAAGGCGGGTGAGCGTTTGCGGGTGACTGGCCAGCTCATCGACGCGGCTAGCGGCAGTCACATATGGGCTGAGCGCTACGATCGCCCAGCGTCCGACATTTTCACTCTACAGGACGAGATTACGGCCAGTGTCGTCGCAGCGATCGAACCGCAGGTCTACGCCGCCGAGAACCTCCGCTTACAGAGCAAGCCACCGGAAAGTCTCGATGCCTGGGGCTGCGTGGTAAGGGCGATGCCCTTTATCTGGACTTGGGTATCTCAGAGCGACGACACCGGGATCAACTTACTGAAACGCGCCATTGAGCTCGATCCAGGCTACGCGCGAGCGCATAGCCTGCTGGCTTGGATTTTCGCCACGCGAGTGATGCTTGGTAACATGGACTACGAGCGCGGCATGTCCGATGGCCTGGTTGTGGCGCAGCGAGCGATCGACCTCGATCCCGAGGACCCTTGGGCACATCTGGCAGCAGGCTACGTTTTCACTCTCTCACGTCGATTCGGACCAGCAGTTGAAGAGCTGAATGAGGCGCTGCAGCGCAACCCGAGTTTCGCGTTGGCGCGAACTATTCTAGCTGTGGCGTATGGATATGCAGGACTTGCTGACGAAGGTTATTACCAACTCGATATCGCCAGGCAATTGAGCCCTCGCGACTACTCCCAAGCGGCAAGCTTCTCAATCGAAGGGCTGTGTCATCTGGTCGCTTACCGTTATGACGAAGCGGTTACCGCCGAACGCCGCGCTGTGCAGCTCCGGCCCGACTTCGGTGCCGCCTGGCGCACGCTCGCCGCCTCAGCGGGCCTCGCGGGCGACCTTGATCTTGCGCGGCGGGGCCTCGCTGAATGTAGACGCCTGCAGCCCAGCATCAGCATCGCTTGGGTTGAAAAATACTATCCACTGATCCGTGCGGAAGACCGTTCTAGGTATATGGAAGGCCTTAGTCGTGCGGGCCTCGAATAAATCAGTCTGGAAGGCGGCGGTCCCGCCGCAAACCCTCCTGCTGCAAGGCAGCGCGGGGTCAAGAAGAATATCCGTGAGCATTCGGTACAAACCGGAAGTGATATTCCCGCTTGCGCAATTATTCTGCTGAAGACGCCATTGTTTAACGCTTTTAGCAAGGCTTCGACGTCGCTTAGGTTTTGAGTTCCGTATCGAGTCGTGTGACGTGAGACCCCAATCTCCTCCGGCTTGAGGGAGAGTCCTGGGTTTCGATTTAGGCCTCATGCGGCCTGTTTTTCCAGCGTGGATTTGATTGCGAACTCGACTGGCGGCATATTGCCGAGGGCCGAGTGTGGTCTGTGGTGGTTGTAGTCCTCCTTCCATGCGGTGATGGCGGTGCGGGCCTGTGTGAGCGTC
>NZ_JBEBMH010000033.1:0-61514 GCF_040081985.1 Mesorhizobium yinganensis
CGGGCGCGGTGACCGTCGACAACGGCGCCGAAATCAGGACCGGTGGCGACTACGCCTATGGCATCCTCGGCCAGTCGACCGCGGGCAGCGGCGGCACCGGCGGCGTTGGCAACGGCTTCATCGTCGAACTCGGCGGTGACGGTGGCGCCGGCGGCACGACCAACACGGTCGATATCGACAATTCCGGCACCATCAGTACCAGCGGTTATGCGGCGATCGGCGTGATCGGCCAATCCATTGCCGGTGGCGGCGGTTCCGCCGGCTCGGCCGGCGGCATCATTGCCATCGGCGGCGACGCCCCGGTCGATTTCACCGCCAACGGCGAGAGCGTGACCGTCGACAATATCGGCCGGATCACCACCGCCGGCGACGCGGCCATCGGCCTGATGGGCCAGTCGATCGGCGGCGGCGGCGGCAACGCGGCGGGCGCTACCGGCATCATCGGCGTCGGCGGCCAGGGCAGCGCTGGCGGCAATGGCGGGTCGGTGACGAACGCGCATATCGGAACGATCTCCACCGCCGGCCGATTCGCGTTCGGCCTGCTCGCGCAATCTGTCGGCGGCGGTGGCGGCAATGGCGGCAATGTGCTCGACTTCTCCGCAGGGATCAGCACTGGCGTGGGCGGCAATGCCGGCGGCGGCGGCAATGGCGGCGCCGTCACCGTGAACAACACCAGCAGCGGCGGGACTGGCACGATCACTACCTCAGGTTATCACGCAACTGGCCTCCTGGCGCAGTCCGTGGGCGGCGGCGGCGGCACCGGTGGTGACGCCACGGCCGCCGGTCTTTCGGTCGTGACGGTGCAAGTCGGCGGCCATGGCGGCGGCGGCGTGGGTGGCGGCGTCACCATCGACCAGAACGATCTGACGGTCACGACGACGGGTTCGGAATCCATCGGCGTCAAGGCTCAGTCCGTCGGCGGCGGCGGCGGCGACGGCGGCGGCGCCAGCGCCTATGACGTCAGCGTCGGACTGTCGCTTGGCGTCGCTGTCGGCGGCAGCGGCGGCGTCGGCGGCAACGGCGGCACGGTCAACCTCAGCCTTGACGGCGGCAGCGTCGTCACCGGGACCAGCGCTGCTCCGACTGACAATTCCACGGCCGTATTCGCGCAATCGGTCGGCGGCGGCGGCGGCACGGGAGGGAAATCCACCCTCGACAATCTGGTGATCGGCATTCCGGTCGACGAAGACGCCAACACCTTCTCGGCATCGATCAATATGGGTGCCGGCGGCGCGGGTGGCGCCGCGGGCGCCGGCGAGCAAGTGGACGTCAATTTGACCGACACTGCGCTGGCGACATTCGGCCAGTACTCCATGGGCGTTCATGCCCAGTCGGTCGGCGGCGGCGGCGGCAGTGGCGGCGATTCCTCCGTCTATTCGCTGACCATCAACAACCCGGCCACCGTTTCGGTCAATTTCCAGGCGGCGGCTGCCGTTGGCGGGCTTTGCACCAGTTCGAATTGCGGCGGCGGAAACGGCGGCAATGTTTCTGTCGACCTCAGTTCGACCGGTACCTCCGGCTCCTCGATCAGCAGCATCATAACGGCCGGCGACTACGCCAACGGCATCCTCGCCCAGTCGACGGGCGGCGGCGGCGGCAATGCCGGCGCCGGCAGTGCTTCGATCTACAGCCTGTTCTCCTCGGTGAATGCCGGCGTCGCGGTCGGTCTCGGCGCGAAGGGCGGCGGCGGCGGTGGCGGAACGGTGGACGTGACGCTCGGCGCCAACAGTGTGATCCAGACCGGCGGCGCGGGCGCGCGCGGCATCATTGCCCAGTCCATCGGCGGCGGCGGCGGCACGTCGCAAGGCCTCTCCATCTATGGCACCGGAAGCGCCAGCGTGAGCGGCCTTCCCTCGATCCCGTCCGTGACCATGCAGGTCGATGTCGGAATGACCGGAGGCAACGGCGGCAACGGCGGCGCGGTGACAGTCACCAACGACGGCACGATCGTCACCGCCCAACGCGATTCCGACGGCATCGTCGCCCAGTCGGTCGGCGGCGGCGGCGGCATGGGCGGCTCGCTGGGCGGCGATTCCGACTGGACGCTGAACAACGTTTCCAATGCCATCAAGGTCCTGAAGGACACCTACGATCGCATGAGCTTCCAGATGAGCGGCGAGTTCTTCGTCTCCGTTGGCGGCAAGGGCGGGTTGGGAGGTTCGGGCGAGAAGGTCGTCGTCTCCCACGACGGTGCGATCAGCACGAGCGGCGACTACGCCGACGGCATCGTTGCGCAGTCGATCGGCGGCGGCGGCGGCGTGGGCGGCTCTTCCGACGTCGACGGCTACAAGTCGCTGATCAGCGCCAATGTCGCGGTCGGCGGCAAGGGCGGCACCGGTGGCGCCGGCGGCGAGGTCGATGTCCTGCTCGGCAACAATTCGACGATCCAGACCGGCGGGTATTCCGCCTATGGCGTGCTGGCCCAGTCGATCGGCGGCGGCGGCGGAATGGGCGGCGACGGCTCGGCCATTTCCAACGCCACGCTCAATATCGGCAGCGGCACCGGCGGCGGCGGCGGCTTCGGCAACAATGGCGGGCTGGTCCAGTTCGTCAACACGTCGGACGCAACCATCACGACCGCCGGCGACAACTCGCACGGTGTGATCCTGCAATCCGTGGGCAACGGCGGCGGCACCGGCGGAGTCGGCAACACCACCACCGATACCTGGCTTGTCGATGGAGCGATCGAATTGGCGATCGGCGGCGGCGGCGGGGCTGCCGGCAACGGCGGCGATGTGCGCTTCTGTTCCGACGGTCTGACGTGCGACGGCGTGCTGTCGATCCAGACCAGTGGCGATCGGGCTGTCGGACTTCTGGCGCAGTCGGTCGGCGGCGGCGGCGGCGTCGGCGGCGCCGGCGATCCCAGCGGCAGCCACAACGGCTTCAACTTCAGCCTGGGGCTCGATCTCGGGGGCAGCGGCGGCGAGGGCGGCAACGGCGGCGCCGTTTCCATCTCGAGCGGCCATGTTCAGGTCGCCACTTATGGCGATCTTTCCGTCGGCATCCTGGCGCAGTCGATCGGCGGCGGCGGCGGCTTCGGCGCGGCGGGTTACAACGAGGATAGCCCGTTCTCCGGAGACCGCACGCTCTCCATCAACCTCGGCGGCAGCGGCGGCAACGGCGGCAACGGACACTCGGTCGACCTAGAGGTGAGGCCCGAGGTCATAACGGCGGGTGACTGGGCCCACGGCGTGGTCGCCCAGTCGATCGGCGGTGGAGGCGGCGTCGCGGGCACCACGATGTCGACGATCATTTCCGGCGACCAGGTCAGCGACGTGCTCGACGCCAGGGTCATCGTCGGCGGCGCGGCGAGCGGCGGCAATGCATCGGGCGACAGCTTCATTCCGACCTCCAGCCAGGAGGCCGTCAGCGTCGCTCTCTACGATTACGTCGGCACGCAGGGCCGCTGGGCGATGGCGACGATCGCCCAGTCGATCGGCGGCGGCGGCGGCATCGGCAACGGATCGATGCAGGCCGACGGTGAGGCCACCGCCACCGCGACGGTCTCGGTCGGCGGCGGCACGGGCAGCGACGGCAACGGCGGCAGCGTCGGCGTGCATTACGGCTCGGCCCTGGGTATCTCGAGCAACACGAACGGGGCCGGCGCCTATGGCGTCTTGGCCCAGTCTATCGGCGGCGGCGGCGGCCTTGGTACCGCCCTGACATCCTCCTTCGACAGCACCTTGACGGTCGGCGGCGGCGGTAGGGGTAGCGGAGGCAGCGTCGTCATGGACGCATACCGGTACGTTTCCACCAGCGGGGATGACGCGCATGCCGTTGTTCTGCAGTCGATCGGCGGCAGCGGCGGTGTCGGCGCCTTCTCGGCCGATGGAGGCACCTCCGAATATGCAATCCAGCTTGGCGGACTGCAGGGCGCCAATGGCAATGGCGGCAGTGTCACGTCCACGGCGACGGTCGGCGTCACGACGAAAGGCAGCCGGGCCTTCGGTATCGTCGCCCAGTCGATCGGCGGCGGCGGCGGGCTCGCGGCAGCCGGCGCGGCGTCGGAAATCCATACGCCGGACAATGGCCCGGCACTGAATATCGGCGGGCAGGGGAACGCCAAAGGAGACGGCGGGACAGTCAACCTCACTCTTCCCGGTACAGGCTACATCACCACGAGCGGTTACGGCTCGCATGCGATCATTGCCCAGTCGATCGGCGGCGGCGGCGGTTACGGCGGCGATGCATCCGGTCCCATTTCGCTGACCCCACGCGTCCAGAGCACCGGGAGCGGCAATGGCGGCGAAGTTTCGGTGACGATCGACGGCGCGGTCACGACGACGAGCAGCTACGCATTCGGCGTGATCGCCCAATCGATCGGGAGCGGCGGCGGTTTTGGCGGTGACCAGTCGGGTGCGTTTGCCGGCAGCACCTCGTCGGATGGCTCGGGTATAGGCAGTCTGGTGAACGTCACCGTCAACGACACGGTAAGCGCGACAGGCGACAATTCGGTCGGCATCTTCGCCCAGAGCCAGGGTCCGGAAGACCAGGAGGCGGTGACCGTGAATGTCAGCGGCTCGGTGACGGGCGGCGGAAGTGGCAGCCAGGGCGCGGGTGTCTGGATATCCGCAGGCAAGCATAATGTGCTGACGGTGAACAGCGGCGGCAGCGTCTCGGCCGGCGCCGGCACGGCCATCCGTTACAGCGGCGATTCGACTACCGCTTACGGCAGTCTGCTAACCGTCAACAACTCCGGAACGATCACCGGCAACATCCTCATGAACAACACGGATGGCGACAGCGCCGGCACGGTCAACAACTATGGGACGCTCAATCCCGCGGCCGCCGTTGCCTCGGCCGGCGGCCCATCCGCCGTTGCGGCGGCTCCGTCCGGCGGCGTGCTGGTCGGCGCGTCGCTCTACGAGGCGAATGTCGTCAATGGCGGCACGCTGGCGGTCGGCCATGGCGGCAAGACCGACAGCACCGTGATCACCGGCGACTTCAGCCAAACCTCCGAAGGCACGCTGTCGCTCGACCTCGACATGGCGGCGGCCAAGTCGGACCGGCTCACGGTGCGCGGCGACGCGGCCCTCGGCGGTGTTCTCGACATCAATGCGGCAAGCGTGCTGCCGGGCAAGGATGTCGTGTTCCTTAGCGTGGAGGGCGCGGCGACCGGCTCGCTCAAGACGGCATCCAACCTTGCCTTCGACATCGACGTCGCCAAGGCAGGTCAGGACTACAGCCTGTCAGCCTCCGCCGACTTCGATCGAACCGGGTTGGACCGGAACACAGACGAGATCGCCGACCATCTCCAGCAGATTTGGGAAGCCGACCAGAATGATGAGTTTGGCCGCCTGTTCGCGGCCCTCTATGACGGTGCGGAAAGAGGCGACGAAGCGTATCAGTCCATGCTTGCCGGCCTGCTGCCCGGCGTCAGCCTCGCGCCAGCCGCCCGCTTCCAGCAGACGATCATCGGCTTCAACGATTCGCTGATGAGCTGCCCGAAGACTTCGGCCGGCGGCTTGATACTCGGCGAGACGAGCTGCGTCTGGGCCGACATCAGCGGTGGTCGCTTCGACCAGAACGGCTCGTCGGGCTACACCGACGAGGCCATCACCTATCGCATGGGCACGCAGGTCGATCTGTCGCCCGGCTGGTTCCTCGGCCTGGCCGGCGCCTACCAGCACAGCAGCATCGACGGCGACGACGGTTTTGTCAGCGGCTCGGGCGACGCCGGCTTCATCGGTGCGGCGCTTAAGCGCGAGATGGGACCATGGCTGTTCGCCGGCGTCATCAGCGGCAGCTACGGCAGCTACGACATGCGAAGGACCGGCCTTCCCGGATTTGCCGGCACCGCCGAAAGCTCGCCCGACGTCTATGGCGGCGCGCTGCGCTTCCGCGTCGCCCGAACCTTCGCCGGCACGGACTATTACGTGAAACCCTATCTCGACCTCGACGCGGTCTACACCCGCATGTCGGGTTACGCCGAGAGCGGGGCAGGGGTCGCCGGGCTGAAGGTCGAAGGCAGCGACGAATTCGCCTTCGTCGCCTCGCCGATGATCGAGATCGGCGGCTCGGTAGCGTTCGGCGCGGACTACATGCTGCGGCCCTACGCCTATGTCGGCGCCAGCTTCTCGACGGCGGACGAATGGACCGCCGACGCCAGGCTGAGCGGCGCGCCAGCCGGCGTCGGCATGTTCGAGGCATCGCTGCCGATGGGCGACGTGCTGTTCAAGGTCGGTGCCGGCCTGCACCTATCGAAGATCGGCGGCATGGACATCGAGCTGCAATATGCCGGTGAGTTCTCGGAGGATACATCCAGCAACTCCGGCATGCTGCGAGTTAATTTGCCGTTTTAACAAGACTAGATTGCGCCGCAAAGGGAACTGGTGACGACCCTCGCATTTTGCGGTTCTCGGTACACGGAGGTTGACTGCGGGCCGAGAGCCAAGCAATGACCGGGTCGCTCGCGACAGACTTCGTAAGAGGCTGTTAGCGCGCCGGTCGCCCGACAACCGGGAAATCGCCGGTCCGGTTTGGTGCCCTGCGTTTGCAGGTTGCTGCTACGGGGAAGGTGGCGTACCCCCTGGCGACCGTTTCTGCTTCATTTCCCCCACTGAAGCCCGATCGCCGTCTGATCAATGCTCGGTTCCGAAGTCAGGTGATTCGCGGGCCGCCCGCATTTTCCGGGTTTGAGCGTCGATTTTGCGCGACGTGCCCTGTGGAAAATTCACTAGCCACAGCGCCTTGAAAAAACGCGAAATCCTTGAAGGGCCTTTCAAGGGTATTTCAAGAGGTTTTGAAAAGCTGTTCGACCTCGCTGCCGAGCATTGCGTTCTTTTCGTTGCGATTTTCAACTTGTGTCAGTTGATTTCTCTTGGCGCCTGTTCCCTCCTTGTTCCCGGTTTAACGAGGCAGCCTTTATCAACCAAAGACAGTAATTCTCTTGAAATGGCAGCTGCTACATGCGATTCTTTGGCCTTGTTCGAAGGAGGCCTGAATGCATGAGACCATGACCGAAATGCTTTCCAGGATCCGAACAATCGAAGAGATGGTCGTGGCTTTCCGCGATGAGGAACATTGTCGGAGATTGTTGGAAGGCATGGTGTGGCGGGACGGTCGGGTCTGCCCCTCTTGCGGATACAAGCGCTCAATCGCGATAGCCGGTCGTGACATGGGCAAGCGGCGGGCCCGGCCGGGACTATACCAATGCTCCAGCGGCGATTGCCGGTTCCAGTTCACGGTTACAACGCACACGCCGCTGCACTCCACGAAGCTTCCCTTGCGTGTCTGGCTGAAGGCAATGTGGCTGATCCTGCAATCGGATAAGGGTCTGTCCTCGGTTCGGCTCGCCGAGAGCCTTGGAGTGAGTCAACCGACGGCCTGGCGGATGGGACATGCTCTGCGTCTGATGATGGCGCGGGAGCACATGCTCGACGGTACAGTGGAGATCGACCATTCCATCTTGGTGGAAAGCCCCGGAAGCATCCGGACGACCTGCCTCCCGGACGAGGCCGCAAAGGTCAGGCGAATACGGAGAAAACGTCGGTTCTGACAATGGTGCAGCGCCCTAATGACGTCGCACCCGGCACGCCTGCCGGCGACGCACGCGCCGCAGTCGTGACCGGCCTTTCATTGCGCGCTGCGGAGCGTGCTGTCGAAACGCAGATCGAACCCCATGCCCGTCTAATGAGTGACGAGTGGAAGGCGTTCATGTCCATTGGCGAGAGCTTCGCCGAGCACGAGACCGTGAAGCATTCCAGCGGCGAATATGTTCGTGACGCCGTCCACGTCAATTCGGCCGAAGGTTTCAACTCTCGCGTCCGCCGCACCATCGCTGGTGTCTTTCATCATATCAGCCCGCAGCATGCCGACCTGTATTTCCATGAGATCGGCTTCCGCTGGTCACAACGCGTCGTCACAGGTACTGCCGTTCGCAAAACGCAGCGCGGACGCGAAACTATTCGGACGCTCTGGTCGCGCGTGCCGCCGGCGCTGCAACTGCTCAGCGTCTTTCGTACAGCTACTGGCCGACAGATGCGCCGAAGCCCTGATGGCGGCATTATCATCAAATCAGCCGTAGCTGTCTTTGGTTAATAAAGGCTAACGAGGCCAAGGAAAGCAGATGACACAAGTCACCGGGACGATGTCCCATTCTACCCAAATTCAGAGCGTTCCGATAACGGCACTTCGACCCTATTCAGGCAACGCTCGCACCCACTCCAAAAAGCAGGTGCGACAGATCGCGGACAGCATCTCACGCTTCGGTTTCACCAATCCGGTCCTGATAAGCGACGATGGCGAGATCATTGCCGGTCACGGCCGTGTCATGGCGGCCAAGGAGCTTGGCCTAAGTGCAGTCCCGACCCTGCAGCTATCTCACCTGACTGCGGATGAGCGTCGCGCCTATGTACTCGCCGACAATAAGCTGGCGCTGAATGCCGGCTGGGACAGCGAAATCCTTGCGATCGAACTGCAGGCATTGAGCGACATCGAGTTCGACCTGGGCTTGACCGGTTTCTCGCTGGCGGAGATCGACCTGACGCTTGATCACGCAAGGGAGTCATCCACTTCCACGACCGATATCAGTGCAGATCGAATTCCGGCGTTGCCGATGCGTCCCGTCTCGCGAACGGGTGACGTTTGGTTGCTCGGGCGCCACAAGCTGCTCTGCGGCGATGCGCGCTCGCGTGAAGATGTGCAGCGTCTGATGGGCGCGGAGAAAGCGGACCTCATCTTCACGGACCCGCCCTACAATGTGCCAATCGACGGCCATGTCGGTGGGCTGGGATCTATCCGGCACCGCGAGTTCGCATTTGCTTCGGGAGAAATGTCTCCAGCCGAGTTCACGCAGTTTTTGGCTACGACGCTCGGAAATGCGGCATCATCCGCAAAGGACGGGGCTATCGCATTCGTTTGTATGGACTGGCGGCATATGCGCGAGCTGCTCGATGCAGGGGAGGCGGTCTTTTCGGAACTGAAGAACCTCTGCGTCTGGAACAAGACCAATGGCGGCATGGGAAGCTTCTACCGCTCGAAGCATGAGCTGGTCTTCGTCTTCAAAGTCGGGACTGAAGCACATACGAACAGTTTCGGCCTTGGCGAAACCGGGCGGTATCGCACCAATGTCTGGGACTATCCTGGCATCAGCAGCCTGGGAGCAAAACGTGGCGATGAACTCGCGATGCATCCGACGGTCAAGCCCGTGGCGCTGGTTGGCGATGCGATCAAGGATTGCTCCAAGCGTGGCGAGATCGTGCTGGATCTGTTCGGTGGTTCCGGATCGACACTGATCGCCGCCGAGAGCTGCGGCCGTCTGGCGCGAATAGTCGAATACGATCCTGCCTATTGCGACACCATCATGAGCCGGTGGCAGACCTATACCGGTAAGCAGGCAGTGGTGGCCGACAGCAATCTGAGCTTTGAGACCGTCGCGGAGCAGCGCCTTGGTCTTGCGCCTGCATCGTCCTCTGCGCCGGCAAAACGGAGGCGGTCCAATGGCCGCTGAAAAACCCGAAGGCGGAAAGAGACCGAGTGACGACATGTCGGAACAGGTCAAGCGGCAGGTGATCTTTGGAACGGGTTATGGCAATCCGCCGGAGCACACGAGATTCCAAAAAGGCCGGTCCGGCAATCCGAACGGACGTCCCCGGCGTGTGGCTCCCGATCTTTCGATCGCCGAACAGCCGATGTTGCAAGCGATTTTGGACACTGCTGCAAAAACTGTGAAGAAACGGGAGGCTGGCAAGGTTACCGAGATCGGCATGCGGGGAGCCTTGGCAGAGTCGATCGTCGCCAAAGCGCTAAAAGGCAACGCTCGCGCTCAGGGCCTTCTGGCCGATATGTTTCGAAGCATCGATGAGAAACGAGCACGAGAGGTGCAGCAGGATATTGCACTCTGGGAGGCCTACAAGAAATCCGCGGCGCTGGAGTTAAGCGCAGCACGCGAACGGGGCGAACCGGAGCCGAAGCTGTTTCCGCACCCCGACGACGTCATCATCGACTTGCAAACCGGCCCTCGTTTCGTTGGCCCATTGGACGCGACCGAAGAAAAACGGCTGCAAGGCACGATTGCACTCAGGGACCTGCTCATCATGCAGGACGTCCTTGAAGAGCGCTTGTGGACCGGACCTGAGGCTGCAGATCCACTGGATCGACCTGGTGGAGCGCTGGTCATTGTCTTTACACTGGAGCGGGCCATTCCGCCGAGGCTGCGGCTTTCCACACTGGAGATGGTCCAGCGTCAGATGCACTACGACACGATGTCCAAACGCGAGCTGCTGAAAGTCCTCTACGGAAAGTGGCATTCGCTGGGCTATAAAGTGAAGCGTGGTTATACGATCGGAACCAGCCGAAAGGTGGTCAAAACGATCACCTTCCTCCAGGACCTTATCCAGGCCGCGCACGAGAAGACCATCGATGTGGACGCAATGGCCCGTGGCGAATTCGATGAGGCCGTGCAAGAGTTGTTCGAGAAGCACGGTCGATGGCCACTAGCACAGGCAAGCTAGGTATCGCTACTCGAGCGACAATGAGACTGCGGACCCGCTCCGTCCACGACGCGACATCCAGTCAGAGGGAGGAGGGTCCAGGCTGGGCCGCCGGTCCCGAATGGCACCTTTTCGCTGCCGAAAGTACGTCGGTCCAGAAAACGTGGTCTCTGGCGCCGTCTCGACCAGGCCGCTCCACCTTGACCTTTTGGGAGACGGCCCGGTCAACGCGTGCGTGCCCGAGTTAGGCTTTCGAGCGTAGAAGTCAACGACGTCGAGCGATTGGCCGGGTGCGTCGATCGCGGCCTTCGTGCACGCTTTCGGCAAAGTCCCCGTTTTCAGGATGGGCGTTGGCAGATCCATCGTGCCGGCGATAACGATGTCGATCCAATTTCCAACAAATGTCCGGCCTAGCGACATAGTCAACCGCAAGCGTCGCGGTTGATGCCCGTTGGGGACTTTCATGCGAAAGAGATATTGGGTTGCTGTTTCATTCGTCCTCGCGGCGGTCCTGACCCTTGCCTGGCATCGTGACGGTAGTCCTATCGACCTGGAGGAAGCGATTGTCAGGGCCGCTATGGCGGACACGCTGACGGCCGCGGACTCGCGCTGTCCACTTTCGGATCGCGCAATCAACTCAGCCGCGTCATGGCTACTTGCAGCCTGCGCTGAGGGCGGTTTGGCTTGGTATGACGCGGCACAGCGATATGGTGATGATGCGGCCAAGGTATTCACTACGTTTGGCAACGACCGGACATTCAACGAGGTTTTTCAGACGCTCGGCCCACCTGTCGTGCCGGTCGTCACCTATTTCGTCCGCAACGGGTCTACCCAGTACCTGCTGCAGGAGACGATCGGGCAAGGTGTTTCTCACTTGTGGAACGGCGAGGCGATTGGCTTTGGTGTTGCGGAGCTTACGCCTGAGCAGTACGGGCTGATTGCTCTTGAGGAGCTTCGGACCCGCGGACACGAGATGCTGTCGGAGTTCGAGATCGTCGACGGAAAAGCAGTTCGCAAACAATTCACTCGAACGGTCTTGGGAGCCAAGAGCCTATTCCTTGGTGGAATTTCCGATGTTGAGACAGTGATTGCCCGCGGCGAGAGGCTGCCGAAATGGAGCGAGATTGGCTGGGCTGCCGTCGACGCAACCGTGATCGCCGGGGGCATCGGAGTTGCCGTCAAATCCTTGCGTGTCGCCAAGACACCCGCAACGATTGTGGGACGAGGTTCAACTAAGCTCGCCACTCTGCAGCGTGTTGGGGGAGGGGCGGTGCGATCTTTGTCCGCGGTCGCCAAAGTGACCGGCGTTGCGGCAGTGGTGGCGATACCCTACCTAGCCATCACCCGCCCGCAGCTCATTGCCACCGCTGCGGGATGGGTTGCTGAACAGATCGGGATTCCTGCTTGGCTGGGGGTGTTCCTGGTCTTCTCGACGCTATGTCTGGTCCTGCTGATCGCGGTCCGGCTCATTCTCGCGCCCATCCTGTTTTTAGCGAAAACCGTCAGTCACTTACGACGCCTCACAGCCTGAGCTTGCGGCTATGAAATCGGCGGAGTTATTTGTCTAGTCAAAAGGCTCGCCGGCTTCTAGGCTTGGTGAACAATGCCGCGAAACGGTTTCGCTGCATTCCCGCCGATCAGTGTCGATCAGCACCGAAGGTTGACCCCCCTTATTATTGGCTCCGCAAAGCCTTGATCTGGCGAGATGAAGTGGAGATTGGATGGGGTCACGATCGGCGCCGATGATGACCCCACCTATGTTGCGAGTTTGCAAGCAAAGTCAGGCACTTGCTGCCATTTCGGACGGGGTCAACGTTCGGTGCTGATTCACAGAGAGGGGCGCACTGCGCTGGTCACGAAGTGGGCTTTGAGCGCGGCTCTCAAACAATTTGGCGGCAAGGAATCGCGGCCTTTCGACGATGCCGTCAACCGTAAGACGGCGGGGATGATTCTCGACGCGTATTCAGATGCCAGTGGTCCACCCCCGGGAGATCTCGCATCAATGAAGGCGCTGCTCGCACAGCGCTACGATGAGAACACCATTGCCCTTGGCTTCAGCAGGTTGAAGGCCTGTAGGACGGTCGCAAAATATCGGGACAACCCCCTATTCCTGGCCGCCGCCGAGCACTACACATTCATGCGTTACGAAGCTAGTCAATCTGGCGACACGGAGCTACGACGATTGCCACAACTATACTATGGCACCAAGGTAAAACTTTTCAAGGATGGCAAGGAGACTCGCATTCAACAAAATGATCTTCCCTTATCTCCGCCAAGCGTCGGGATTGTTGAATGGGGCAATTTGGGTGTGGAAGACGGACTATTGGACTATGCAAATCTAAATGGAAAGACCCCAAGCAAAGGTACTAATGCGCAAGGCTACATTGATCAAATGAATAGTGCTATCAACTATGAGATAGTTGGTGTTACTTATAGATTGTTCGAAAATCTGCTCATCGATAGGAATAATTTGGCCTGCGTGCTTGCCGATCCTTAAAGCGTGAACCTCTTGCGGCTGCCGTGGTTCGTACGTGAGCACATTTGTAAACTTAGATGCTGAGAAACATTTCAGTCCCCGCGCGTTGAGTGATCGACGAAGGGGAAGGAGGCCGTTCGCCACGCGGAGGGCGTGCGGAACGACTTGTCCGGCAGCTCTTGCCGTCGGTCTCGTGGGGTCAATCCGCTCTGCGGCGGGCCACGGAAGTCTGTTGCGGTCGCCTGGCGCCGGGGGCGCGGCTCCTCAGGTCGTGCTGTCGGGATGATAGTCCGGATCGTGCGTGCCTTCGAACGGGGTCCTGGGGGAACGCTTCCCCTACACCGCCCAACCCACAAGCGGTTTTGCGCTACCCCTTCTGCTGGGACGCCCCCGCAACGCCCCTACTCGAGGCGGTGCGCGAGGGGGGCGGCGAACAGGCGGCCCAACTCATCGACCACCTCAAGAAGGTCGATGCGGCCAAGGAGGGCGAGCGCCTGCCGGCCTCGCTGATGCCACCGATCAGGCAGATGCCGAGCGAGATTGAATTCCAGCCTTCGACGTGCGCGCCGACCTGGTTGACGGTGCGGCCGTTCTCGACCTTGCCATAGGCCTCGAGCAGATGTTGGGGGCCGGTTCTTGTCGCTTCGAACGACACGTGCACGCGCAGCACAGGGCGATCCATGCGCCGGACCTTGTGCGCCTCCATCGGCCAGCTCGCAGCTGGGCCGTCGATGGCGTATAAAATCCCGCGCCGGCTCTGATTTGCCCGCGACAAATCGACTCGCATTACGACCACCACGAGCCTCAACAAGGTGCCGCCTACGGTTTGGACGCTCGATGCGCACCAACCACTCAAAGGCTAACTTGGCAATATTGTACAGTGGTTCACGATCCAGCGCTTGGGCAGGACCTCGAAGCCTTGGACGCCGTCCGATCGCTTGATGATTTCCAGCGTGAACTTGCCGACCTTTTGTAGCGCCCCTTTCAGCTTCGGCCCGGAATAGCCGCCATCGGCAAAGACATGGCGCAACCACGGCCAGCGCTTGCGGATCGATTCCAGGACGGCCGGTGCGCCGTCGCGATCCTGAACATCGGCAGCGTGTATGACCAGGCCGACCAGCAGACCGATCGTGTCGGTGACGATGTGACGCTTGCGGCCTTTGACCTTCTTGCCGGCGTCAAAGCCCCGTATTCCGCCGCTTTCGGTGGTCTTGACCGACTGGCTGTCGATGACGCCGGCGGTGGGGCTTGCCTCTCGGCCTTCCCGTTCGCGCGCCGCCATCACCAATTCATTGTTGATGGTGCGCGGCAGGCCTGCATCGCGCCAGCGGTAGAAGTATTTCTGCACCGTCGAGAACGGCGGAAAATCCTTCGGCAAAAGGCGCCACGCATCGCCCGAGGAGGCCGCCATGTACAAAAGCGCATTCACGACATCGCGCAGGTTCGTCTTGCGCGGCCGCCCAGTGCGGTTCGGCAACGGCATCAGCGGTTCGATCAGCACCCACTCTTCGTCGGTCAGATCGCTTGCATAGCGAGGGCAGCGTCGCTCATAGTGCGGGCGAGTGGTTTCGGTCCAGGGCGTCCTGATCTCCGTCGAATCTCAGCAATCCGACCAAATCACAACCTGCTGAAATCACTCACTCCTTTTCGGAACCGACACTTATTCCGTCAAAATCGTCATGTCGTCATCCGACCAGCCGATATCGACCAGCGAACCGGTCTCCAAGAAGTCTATTGCGGCTTGGGGCAGCACCCGGACTTTCAGCGAGCAGCCGGTGCCGGAAAGATCCACGCGATAGCGGATGCTGCCCGGCGTATAGAGGCTTTCGCGCACGGTGCCGGTATAAGCATTCCTCAGACTTCTTGCTTTCGGGCCGATGGTGGCACGCTCGGGACGGATGCAAGCGAAGCTCCCTGGCCCTGCGTCCAACTCACTGCGGATGGCAACCTGCGTGCCGTCCTCCAGCACGATTAATTGAAGCTGACCGTCGCCCTTAGAGGAGGCCGACTTGACGGGGAATATGGAGGCTTCTCCGAGAAATTCCGCCACGAAACGGCTGTTAG
This sequence comes from Mesorhizobium yinganensis, assembly GCF_040081985.1. Classification (NCBI taxonomy): domain Bacteria; kingdom Pseudomonadati; phylum Pseudomonadota; class Alphaproteobacteria; order Hyphomicrobiales; family Phyllobacteriaceae; genus Mesorhizobium; species Mesorhizobium yinganensis. Next base: position 14,974 of record NZ_JBEBMH010000033.1, read on the forward strand.
GCTGTTCGTAGAGCTGGCGGGGGCTGCCGATCTGCGTCATGGCGCCGTCGCGCATGATGGCGATGCGATCGGCGAGAAACGCGGCCTCCTGCTGGTCGTGCGTCACATAGACGACTGTGACGCCCATCTCCTGCTGGAAACGCTTGATCTCCTCCTGCATCTCGTCGCGTAGATTCTTGTCCAGGGCGCCGAGCGGCTCGTCCATGAGCAGGATCGAAGGCTTGTAGATAGAGGCGCGGGCCAGCGCGACGCGCTGCTGCTGTCCGCCGGACAGTTCCGAAGGCATGCGCGAGGCGAAGGCGTCCAACCGCACCATGGCCAGGCTCTCGCCGACGCGTTTGGCGATTTCGGCAGACGAAACGCCCCGGATTTTCAAGGGATAGCCTACATTCTGCGCGACGGTGAGATGCGGAAACAGCGCGTAGTTCTGGAAAACCATGCCGATGTTGCGTCGGTAGATCGGCTCCGGGACGATGTCGCGGCCGTTTATGACGATCTGCCCGGCCGTCGGGTCGATGTAGCCGGCGATCATGCCGAGCAGGGTCGACTTACCCGAGCCGCTCGGCCCTATGATGGCGAAGAAGTCGCCGGACTCGATATCGATCGTGGTCGCAACTACCGCATTGTAGTTGTTATAGCGCTTGCTCAGGTTCCGAATGGACACGGCTGCGCCGCCGACACCCATCTGACCTGTTGCTTGCGAACTACGTGCCATCTGCAACATCCTAATCGCCCTTGCCGAGGCGCGGCAACAGCGTGGCCGCAACAATGAGTACACTTGTAACGAGAAGGATGACGGTCGCCGCAGCGGCGATTTCGGGGGTCACCTGGAAGTTGAGCTGTTCCCACAGGAGCAAAGGCAGCGTTCGCGTCGACGGGCTGCTGAGGAACAGCGCCAGCACCAACTCATCGAGCGAAGCGGCGAAGGCGAAGATGAAACCGGCGATGACCGCGGCGCGGATCATTGGGAATGTGATGTGTCGGAACGTCTGGAACGCGTTTGCCCCGAGCGTCATCGACGCGATTTCCATGCGGTTGGAATATGAACTCAATGCGCCGCAAACGGTGATGAAGGGGAAGGGCAGTCCGACCACGGCGTGCGCCAGTATGACCGCGCCAAGCGTACCCTGCAGGCCGAGCCAGACGCTGATCGGGAAAAGCCCTATCGCCAGCACGATTTGCGGCAGGACGGCGGGAGCGATCGACAGGATGCTGACAATCGTTCTGGCCGGCACTTCCGCGCGAACGACGGCAAGCGCGGTGCAGATGCCGGCAATCGTCGCCAGCGCGGCAGCCGCCCCGCCAATCATGATGCTGTTCAGGATTGCGTTGCGATAATCGTCATTGCCTAGAAACTGCTCGTACCAGCGTATCGAAAAGTCGGTAGGCGGAAAGGAAAGGTAGGACTTGCTCTGGAACGACACGGCGACGACGACAAGGATCGGTACAAGGAAGCCGATCAGCACGGCGCCGACGAAACTGCCGAGGAACCGGCTCCAGGCCGACCAGAGCTGCTTTTCTCCGATCATGCGAGCACTCCCGCCTGTGTCTTGCCTCTGCGGCGCGATGCCAGTTGGCTAAGCCGGAGCAGCGCGAAGACGAGGATGGTCAGCAGCAGAACGACGATGGCTAGCGCCGACGCCAGCGGCCAGTTCAGCAACCGGTTCGCCTGTTCGCTGATCAGGATCGAGACGACGGTCCGGTCGCCGCCGAGAAGTGAAGGCGTGACGAAGAAGCCGAGCGCGGTGACGAAAACGATGGTGCATCCAACTGCGATGCTAGGCATCGAGAGGGGCAGGGTGACCGCGAGAAACTGGCGCCACGGGTTCGCGCCCATGACGGCGGCCGCGCGAGGCAGATTGGCGTCGATGGCGCGCAGGCCGTTCAGGATCGGCACGACCATGAATGGCACCATGATGTAGGTCATGGCGATCATCAGACCGATACCGTTGTCGATGAAGCGAATTGGGTCGTCGATCAGCCCGACGCCAGTGAGGAGCGAGTTCACGGGCCCGTTCCTACCAAGAAGGATCATCCAGGCGAAGGAGCGGATAACCGTGCTGGCCCAGAACGGAAGGAAAATCAGGAAAAGGCCGATTGTCGCCATCTTGCCCTTCAACCGGGCAAGGACATAGGCAACGGGATAGCCGATCAACAGGGAGCAGATCGTGACCACGAGGGCAACGAAGAACGTGTTGTAGAGCACCTTGCGGATGCCGGGATCAGTGACGACCTTGATGTATTCGCCGACCGGTGCCTGCTGGCCGCTGAAGCTCTCGGTGCCGATGACAAAAAGGGGCGCAAGGAAAAACGGCACGAGCAGAAGCGCGGCGGGTACGAACAGCAGGAATCTGCGCAATCTCATGACATCAGGCCTTTCCGACGCAGGCCGCTCGGCCTGTCCGCAAAGCAACGCGACGATGACGATAGACGGTATAGTCACCCGCCGCACATGAAAGATCACGGCGCGAGCACTGGAGGTGCGCGCGCCGCCTGGCAGCGTCGTCGGCCGTTTACTGCGAAACGACCCAAGTGTTGAAGCGCTCGTAGATCGCCGTGCCGTTCTCCAGCCAGAAGTCGCCGTTGATCTCGACCGCGGTCTTCGAGTTTTCCGGCGCGCTCGGCATGCGGGCGCGTTCCTCGGGCGTCAGCAGGTCAAATGCGGCCGTCGCGGTTGGGCCATAGGGAATGTGCCTGGAGAAAGTGGCCTGATGCTCCGGATCCATGCAGTGCGCGATGAACTGCATCGCCGTGTCGCGGTTCTTGCCGCCCTTCGGCAGGCTCCAGATTCCCGGGGTGTGCAGGGAATAGTCGAAGGTGTAGTCGACCGGTCCGCCCTGCTGCTTGATCGGATCGACGCGGCCGTTCCAGCACATGCCGTAGTCGGCTTCGTTGCTGGCGAGCAGTTGGGCGCTCTGGGCGCCGGAGGTCCACCAAGTGATCTGGTCGCGGATGCCGTCCAGCGCGGCAAAGGCCTTGTCGACGTCGAGCGGATAGAGCTTGTCGATCGGCTGGCCGGCGCCAAGCGCCGCGACTTCCAGCGTCTGGGCGGCATTCTTCCACAGGGTGCGGCGACCCTTGTCGTTCGGATCGAAGAACTCCTGCCAGTTCTTCGGGCGGCCATTCTTCGCGGCGGCGTCTGTGTTCCAACTGAGTACGCAGCCGGCGACATAGCAGGTCGTCCAGTATTTGCTCGCCGATCCAGCGATCAGGGTATCCTTCGGCACGACGCTGTAGTCGATCTCGTCGAGCAATCCCGCCACGGCGAGCGGCGCCACTTCCGAGGAATCAGTATCGGCGACGTCGATATCAACCGCGCCGGCATCGACCATCGCCTTGAACCGTGCGCCCTCGAGATATGGAGCGCTTATGATCTTGATGCCGGTTTTCTTCTCGAACGTGTCGAAGAAAGCCACTTTGAAGGCGTCACCCAGGGCGCCGCCGCCGTTTGCGACCGAGATTGAGGTCGGCGCGGCGCGAACAATTGCCGGCATGCCGATGAGCGACGCGGCGGCGGAGCCTGCTCCCAGCTTCAGCACGGTGCGTCTGCTCAGGCGATTCGTGATGTTTTTCATGAAATTCCCCTTTTTTGGATTGTGAATTGCGCTTCCTGTCGGCGCCACGCGGTCTGCTGTCGGTCGGACACTCGCGTCAGGCCGCGAAGCGGCGTCTGCAACGGGTTTCCAACTATCAGTGCCTCCTGCGCTGCGTGGTTCCGGGAGCATGCACGGCCGCGTTCGCTGTCGCATCGGTGCCTGCCTTTAGAATTTGTAGCGGAAAAGAGCCGGGCAATCCATCCCGATTCGCATTGATAGTGGATATTTTTATTGCTATATCGCGAGACAGGAAATGGAGGTCATTCACCAATGCCTTGGTCGAATCGTAAGAATTCCGAGTTGCTCGAGAGAGCCCGCAAGGTCATACCGGGCGGCATGTATGGCCATGAATCGACAGCGCTTTTGCCTGCCGATTTCCCACAGTTCTTCAGTCGCGCCAAGGGTGCGCGCCTCTGGGATGTCGATGGCAATGAATATATCGACTATTTGAGTGCGTACGGCCCCAACCTTTTCGGCTACGGAAACGCTGATATCGAGGCCGCCGCGCGAAAGCAGGCCGAACTCGGCGACACCATGACCGGTCCGTCACATGTCATGGTCGATTTGGCCGAGGCGCTCGTTTCGATGATCTCGCACGCTGATTGGGCGATGTTCTGCAAGAATGGCAGCGACGCCACCTCGATGGCCATGACGACTGCGCGCGCCTATTCGGGTCGGCGCAAGATCATCGTCGCGGTCGGCGCCTACCACGGCTGCCAGCCCTGGTGCACGCCGAACCGCACCGGCATCGTCGAGGACGACCGCCGCAACATCATCACCTATGAGTACAACAACATCGAAAGCCTCGAGGCGGCCGTGCGCTCGGCGGAAGGCGACCTCGCCGGCATCTTCGCGACGCCGTTCAAGCACGAGGTGTTCGCCGACCAGATGCTCCCGTCAGTCGCCTTCGCCCAGGGTGTCCGCAAGATCTGCGACGCAGCCGATGTGCCGCTCATCGTCGATGACGTGCGCGCCGGATTCAGGCTGGCGCGGGATTCGTCATGGTCCATCCTCGGCGTCCAGCCGGACATCAGCTGCTGGGGCAAGGCGATTGCCAACGGACATCCGATCTCGGCGATGGTTGGCTCGCAGCGCTTCTATGCGGCGGCGCGCTCCATCTTTGCGACGGGATCCTTCTGGTTCTCCGGCGTGCCTATGGCAGCCGGCGTCGAAACCCTACGGCTCATTGGCGAGACGAAATATCTGGAGCAGACGGTCGAACTCGGCGACAAGTTGCGCACCGGATTGGACGAGCAGGCCTCGGCGTTCGGCTTCTCGCTGCGCCAGACCGGCCCGTCGCAGATGCCGCAGATCCTTTTCCACGAGGATCCGGACATGCGTCTCGGCTATGCCTGGGCGGCCAACGCGCTCAAGCACGGCGTGTATTTCCACCCCTATCACAATATGTTCCTGAACGCGGCAATGACCGCGGCCGACATCGACTTGACGCTGAAGGCCAGCGAGCGCGCTTTCGCCGAGCTCAAGGCGGATCGCACGCGCATTCCCGCGAACGAAAATCCGCTGGTGCTGGCGCGCCTGAAGCTTGCCCGCTGAGGGCGGCAAGACCGTCGACCGACTGTCGTGACGGCCGGCATCTAGACCGCGCACATGCCGGCCGAGGCTCGGCTGGAGCGCGGCCGGACTGGCATTGGCGCGCCGCCCCACACAAGATCCAAGGCAGGCAATGACTGATTTCTCTGTATTCACCGAGGCGCGCACCCACAACAAATGGTCGGATCGGCCGATCGCGGACGAAACCCTCAAACGGCTGTACGATCTCGTAAAAATGGGTCCGACCTCAGCGAATTGTTCGCCGGGACGGTTCGTTTTCGTGCGCACCAAGGAGGGCAAGGAAAGGCTGCGTCCTTCGTTGAGCCGCGGCAATACCGACAAGACGATGGCGGCCCCGGTCACTGTGATCGTCGCCCATGACGAAGAATTCTATGAGAGGATGCCGGAGCTCTTCCCGCACGCCGATGCGCGGTCCTGGTTTACGTCCAGCCCGGAAACGATCCATGAGACCGCTTTCCGCAATGGCAGCCTGCAAGGCGCCTATTTGATCATCGCCGCGAGGATGCTGGGGCTCGACGCAGGTCCGATGTCCGGGTTCAAGAACAAGCTGGTCGACGACGAATTCTTTGTCGGGACGACGTGGAAGAGCAATTTTCTGATCAATCTTGGCTACGGCGATCCGGCAGGATTGTTCGGCAGGTTGCCACGCCTGGCGTTCGATGACGCCTGCGTGCTTGCCTGATGCTCCAACAAAAAGGCGGCCGTGAAGGCCGCCCTTTTCGCGTTCGTTGTTGGCCGTGCGCGGACCAACCTCAGTAGTTGAGGGCGAAGCTGCGCATCGGGTCGTAGTGTGCTTCCCAGTAGCCCTTCCAGATCGTCTTGGTGAGCGGGCCGACTTCGCCGTTGCCGACAGGCGCGCCGTCGAGCTTCGTGATCGGCATGACGCCGCCTGCAGTGGTGACGAACAACAGTTCGTCGCAATCATAGGCGGCGCTGACGGGTACGTCTTCGACATGGCATTTGATGTCGTTCGCCTTGGCGACTTCCAGAACGGTCCTGCGCGTTACGCCTTCCAGGACGCCGCGCTTCGGTGTGCGCAAAACGCCGTCCTTGATGACGCAGACGTTGAATCCGGAGCCCTCGGTCAGATTGCCGTCGCCGTCGGTCAAGATGGGATAGTTGGCGCCACGGTCGCGCGCCTCGAAAATGCCGCGGACAAAATCGCCCCATTGCAAATTCTTGATCGTCGGGTCGATGGCGCCTGGGGGCACGCGCCGCACGTCGCGCGCGATCACCGCCGATCCACCGGTCTTCTGCATCTCCTCGCCCATCACCCAGAGGAAGGGCTGGATGATGAGGTAGAGATTGTTCTCGATCTCTTCTGGCGCGTATTGGCGGACAAATTTTATGCCGCGCGTGACGATCATGCATACATAGGCGTCCCGAATGCCGCTCTTCGCCGCCATCTCGACCAGTTTCTCTCGGATGCCATGGCGATCCAGCGGGCTCCGAAGACGCAGAAGCCTCAGGCTACGTTCGAAACGGTCGAGGTGGTCGTCAAGCCTGAAGAAACGCCCGTCCCAGATCGAGGGCACGTCGTAGGTCAGATCGGAATGAAGGAAGCCCTGGTCGAGGATCGGAATCCTGGCTTCGTTGATCGGATAAAGCTCACCTTCAATATAGGCGAGGCCCTGCGCGAACGGGTTGTTGCTCGCCTGCAGTTCCGCGACGCGCTTGCGATAATCCGTGAAAATGAAATCCGTATAGGCCAAATTCACCTCCGCGATAGTCGATATTTTTCGAGTAAGCCAGACTGTTCTTAAGTGTCTGTTTTGTCAAGAAAAATATGAATTTCTGACAAAGAAAAAGGCCCCGATGAGGGGCCTTTTCCATGGCACTGGGACCTCAGTCTTCGATGGAAATCTCGTAAAGCGGAACGTTGGAACTCGGCGAATTGCGAACGCCTTTCACCTTGCTGCCATAAGCAAGAATGGTGTTCGGGCTGATCATCGGAACGATCACGTTCTGAGCGCGGATCTTTTCGCCAATGTCGAAGTAGATCTTTTCGGCCTGCTCTGGCGTAGACTTCAGCGCTTCCGCCAGCATCGCCTTGGTCTCGGGGAGCAGGAAGGACGGATCCCGTTCGGCGCCGCCGCGCTTGGCCCAAGCCGAGTCCGGCGCCAGGCCGAAATAGCCGACATACTGCGAAGTGCCGTAGAAGTCCGGCGCGAAGAACACGAAGGACAGCGGGATGTGCTCCTTCGTCGCCTTCTCGCGCCAGTTCGGGAACTCGACAGGCGCCAGTTCAAGCTTGATGTTCACCTTGGCCAGATCCTGCTGGATCTTCTGCATGGCAAGGGTGAAGTCGACGCCGTAGACGTTGAGCTTCGGGTAGGTCGCATCGAGCGTGAAGCCGTCGGCGTGACCCGCCTTCGCCAGGATCTCCTTGGCCTTCTCCGGATTGTATTCCGGAATCGGGTGGTTCGCTCCGCCGGGGAAGTCGAGCGGGAAGGGGACCGAGATCAGGCGGCCATTGCCTTCACCGAGGGTGAACTCGATGAGAGCATTGCGGTCGACGGCCATGGAGATCGCTTCGCGGATTTCCGGCGTCATCGGCACTGGGTTGGAAACCGCGCCGGGGCTGAGCGTCATGTAGACGAAGTTATTCGACGGCGCCGACTCGACCTTCACACTGTCGCCGGTCAGCGTCTTTGCGGTTTCCGGGTCGATATTCATAGCCACGTCAGCCCCGCCGCTCTGCAGCAGCTGGGCTTGCGCGACGGCGTCGCCGACCTGGCGGATAACGATGTCATCGACCTTGGCGGGCTCGCGCCAGTAGTTCTCGTTGCGCTTCAGGCGCAACTCGGCGCCAGGTTGGTAGGAGTCGAGCACGAACGGACCAGCGCCGACCGAGTGGGCCAGGAACCAGGGCTCTGCCTGGTCGGCCGTCGCGGCATCCGCCGCCGCCGACGCCTTGCCTTCGGCCTGGGCGACATCGCTGTTGACGACGCCGAAATAGCTGGCGGCCAGCACGTTCAGCAGTTCCGAGTTCGGCTCGGAAGTCTTCACGACGACGGTCTGCGCGTCGGGCGCTTCAATGGAGGCGATCGAGGCTGCGAGGTCGGACGGGCTGCCTTTGATATTCTTTAGGCGTTCCCAAGACCATTTCACGTCCTTGGCCTCGACCGGCGAACCGTCGGAGAATTTGGCCTTCGGATTCAGCTTGAAGGTGAAGGTTGTCTGATCGGGGCTTGCCTCCCAGCTTTCGGCGATGACCGGAACCAGCTTGTTGTTGGCGTCGAGGCCGAGCAGCCCGTCATAGACGGCCGCGTTGTAGATCATGCAGGTGTCGCACCAGCCGCGCGTGATATCGAGCGAGTTGATGTCCATGTCGCGCGCGATGACCAGCGTCTTGGCGCTCGCGGGCGTTGCAATGGCTGCCAGTCCGACGAGCATCGTCGCCGAAGCCAGGCTCTTCCAGCGCAGCTTTGAAAATTGTTTGAAGTTCCCCATTCTCATTATCATGCTCCTTCTTGGTTTACCCGGTTATGCGTTCTGGGTGATCAACTCCATCGCGTCCCGCAGCTTGTCGGCGGATCCGAGGGCGGCCTTGTTGAGAACGGCCGACACGACGGGAGCCGAAAGACTGCCAGTCACGTGAAGTATCTCGTGGTCAAGGTCATCGAATGCTCGCGCCTGGATTTCGGCAATCCAGTGGCGGCCGAGCGTGAAACCACTCGCGACCTGCTCGGCGATGATGACCCGGTTCGTCTTGGCGACGGAAGAAAGCACTAGCGGCCAGTCGGTTGAGAGCTGACCGACGCTGCGCATGTCGATGATCTCGGCGTCGATGCCGGTTTCCTCCGCGACCTTCTGGGCGATGCCGACCATCGCGGATGTCGCGAGCACGGTGCAGGCGGATCCCGATCGGACGATCTTGGCCTTGCCGAAAGATATGCAGAAGTCCCGCTCGTCGCGCGGCACCAGGCTTTCTCGTTGGTAGAACTCGACATGCTCGATGATGGCGACGGGATCGTTGGATTTCAACGCGGTGTTCAGCAGTCCGACATAGTCGAAGGCGTTGGTCGGCGACACGATATGCCAGCCGGGGAATAGCCTGAACAGCGCAGACGGGTCGCCGGAATGCTGTGAGCCGTAGCCCGTGTGCGGAGACAACCGGACGCGCATGACGACGGGCACTGGAAAGCCGTCGCCGAACATGTGGCGGACCTTGGCGATGCCATTGCCGATCTGGTCGGCGGCGACCAGGCAGAAATCGCCGAACATGATCTCGACGACCGGCCTTAGTCCGCGTAGCGCGGCGCCAAGCGCCACGCCGGTAAAACCGTTCTCCGCGATCGGCATCGCCAGCACCCGGCCAGGAAACTGCTCGAGCGCCGAGCGGGTGAAGCCGCTGACTCCGCCGCGAAGCCGGTGGACGTCCTCGCCAAGCACGATGATCGTCGGGTCGGCCGCCATGGCAGCGGCAAGCGCCTCGCCGGCAGCGGTGACGAACCGCGTCTTGACCATTTCGTCTTCGGAATAATCCTCGAGCTCGCGGAATTTCAGACCGGCTGTATCCGAAGGGTCTGCGAGGATGCCGTGGTCGACACTCCCAGGCGAGGGCCAGAGGTGATCGGGAATCCGCAAGTGGTTGCTACCCGGCGCGGTTTCAGTCAGGCGGTTCGCCGCCACCTGCACCACCGCGCTGACGCTTTCATCGATTGCGGCGAAGCCGGCGCTGTCGAGAATGCCGAGCGTGGCTAGGCGTGCCTCCGCGAAACGGAGCGGATCGCGCTTCAGCCACTCCTGTTCCTCCTCGCGGCTGCGGTATCCGAAATCGCTTCCCGTCTTGCTGCCGCTTTGGTGGAAATGCCGGTAACATCTTGCTTCGATGACCACCGGCCCGCGCCCATCGCGGATGATCTCCGCCGCGTCGGCCATGGCGCGATGAACCGCCACCACATCCATGCCGTCGCATTCTATGCCGGTGAATCCGAGCATGGGACCGCGCGAGGCGATGCGCGGCTCGGCGGTCACGTCGTTGATATGCGTGGACACGGCATAGAGATTGTTTTCGACGAAGAAGATGACAGGCAGTCTGTAGGCGGCGGCGATGTTCATCGACTCATACGCGGCGCCCTGCAGCGAGGCGCCGTCTCCGAAGAAGGTAACGGAAATTCCATCGCGGCCGAGCACCTGGTCGGCCAGCGCATAGCCGACGCCATGCGGAATATTTCCGCCGACGATCGCGCTGGTGCCCCCCACGCCCGACGCCGCGTCGCGCATATGCATGGATCCGCCCCGGCCTTGGCAATAACCCGGCGTCAGGCCCATGATCTCAGCCATCAGCCGGTAGACCGCATCGCTCATTTCCGGTGCGAAATCTTCGGCCCGGATGTCGAAATCAGCCGCCGTCTGCGCGTTCACGAGTTTCGTCAGCACTTGATGATGGGCGCGATGCGTACCGTTGATCTGGTCACTCGCTCGCAGGATCGACATGGCCCCCACGGCTGCCGCTTCCTGTCCGATGCTGGCATGCGCTGGACCGTGGACAAGCCCGGCCTTTTCAAGGTCCAGAATCTTCTCCTCGAATCGACGGATCAACTGCATCTGGCTGTACAGTTGCACAAGTTCCAGTTCCGGAATCGCCGCCCAATCGGCTTCGTCCGTCTCGATCCTGTACCATGGCGCCGACGGGCTCAATTCATGCTTTTGCACCAACTACCGTCCTCCCGTCCGGCTTTCGCTAAGCGTCAGTTCAAGCTCCGCTCTTCGACGCAACCACAGGCTTGCCCGGTAGCGCGGATCCCGTGTGCGATCATGGATCGCGTCGAGGATGCGGACAATGCGAGTTGCTCCCACGCGGTCTCCCCATTCCAAAGGACCATGGGGATAGCCAAGACCAAGCTTAACGGCTGCGTCGACATCCACTGGCGACGCTATATTCTGCTCGACGATAGCGCAGCCGATGTTGACGATCATGGCGACAGTCCGCTGACAAATCGCGCCGCAACTGTCGCCGACCACGGTGGCCTTTCGTCCGGTAGCCGAGAGAAGCGCAAGGGCGTTCGCCGCCGCCTCCTTCGAAGTCGCCCCGGATGTCACCAGCGTGACATGCCGGTCGATGCCGAAGAAGGGATCAAAACCAATGGATGAGGCGGCGGACAGGCCACGGCGTGTGACGGCGCCGGCGACATCTTCGCCTTCAAGACCAACAAGGACGAGTCCATTGCCAGACTTTGCGTCTGCGGGGTTTTTCGTGACGCTATGACCGGCCGCCTCCAGAAGCGATCGCATCTGGCCATCTTCACCGTCGCCAACGACAACCACTGTTTGAGGCGCCACAGGCTCCAGGTCCTGCTCGACCGGATCCGGCAGAATCTGGCGGTTGCCTTCGTATTCGTAGAAGCCCCGGCCGGTCTTGCGCCCCAGCAGGCCCGCGGCGACGCGCTGCGCGGCGATCACGGATGGACGGTAGCGCGGGTCGTGGTAGAACTGCCCGTAGATGCTTTCCATGACCGGATGTGAAACGTCCAGTCCGGTCAAATCCATCAGTTCGAACGGTCCCATCCGGAAGCCGGCCGCGTCGCGCAGGATTGCATCGATTTCAGGAATAGATGCGACGCCTTCGCGTAGTATGGCCAGGGCTTCCGTTCCGAAGGCCCGACCGGCATGGTTGACGATAAAGCCCGGCGTGTCGGCGGCCAGCACCGCGCGATGTCCGAAGCGCCCCGTCAACTTCACCAGAGCGTCTTCGACCTCCGGTGCGGTGTGGGCAGCGCGGATGATTTCGACCAGTTTCATGGCCGGGACAGGATTGAAGAAATGGTAGCCCGCCACCCGTTCCGGCCGCTTGGCCGCGGCCGCGATGCCTGTCACGGAAAGGGAAGATGTGTTCGTCGCAATGATGGCTTGTGGACCAACAATTGTTTCCAAGGAGCGGACGAGGTCCTGCTTGGGCTCCAGGCGTTCGACGATGGCCTCCACGACCAGATCGGCCTTTACCAGGCCATTGAGACTTTCCAGCGGCCTGATCCGGGCGACCAGCTTTTCCACGGTGTCGGGATCGGCCTTGCCAGCCGCGGCTCTCGCAAGCTGCCTGGAAGCGATCTGGGCAATGGCTGACTTGGCTTTTCCAGGTTCGCTGTCGACCAGAAACACATCGAGCCCACCTGCAGCGAAGACCTCGGCGATGCCGGCGCCCATGACGCCGGCGCCCACAATGCCCGCCGTGTCGATGTCTAACGCACGCGACGCAGCCGCCATGGTCTCAGAGGCCTCTGAATTCAGGCTTGCGTTTTTCAAGAAACGCCGCAATTCCCTCGCGCTTGTCGGCTGTGTCGAAGAGGAGTTGGAACGCCTTGCGTTCCACCCGCAACGCAGTCTCCAGTGGCGCGTCCTCGCCGTTCAACACGGCTTCCTTGATCTGCTCGACGGCAAACGGCGGGAATTTTGCGATTTTTCCGGCGATCCGCAGCGTGTGCTGCAGTGCTTCGCCTTCCTCGGTCAGCATGCTGACCAGGCCGGCGCGCTCTGCTTCCTCCGCCGGGAAGAGGTCGCCTGTCAGAGCCAGCATCAGCGTCTTGAACTTGCCGATGGCGTGCAGCAAGCGCTGCGTCCCACCGGCGCCGGGCATCAGGCCGAGCTTCACTTCGGGCTGTCCAAACGTTGCCGTGCGCGCAGCGACAATGATGCCGGTATGCATTGCAAGCTCACATCCTCCGCCGAGCGCATAGCCTTCGACAGCCGCGATGACCGGCTTCTGGCAGCGTGCGATCGCCTCCCAGTAGCGATGTGTCCGCTGTGCAAGCATGTCGGCTGAACCGAGCTTTTCGAAAGCCTTGATATCGGTCCCAGTGGCGAAGTTTCCACCGCGTCCAGGGATTATGATGCAGCGGATGACCTTGTCCGCCGCAAATTTTGCGACGGCGTCCGCCGGTTGCTCGCGAACGTCGAGATTGATGGCGTTGCGCGCTTCCGGTCGGTCGATTTCAACCAACCCGACACCGTCAACGAGCAGACTTTCGATAACGACCTGGGTCACACCACTCGAATCAAGTTTAACGTGCCTGGAATTAAATTTCATATCTTGTTCGAAATATAGTGAGGGGAAATTGGAGCTGCAACAAAAAAACCGATGTCGTGATTGCCTGTTTCTTGGACCAGCCATAATCGCAAAAAGGCGCATTTCGCGGATGTTCCCGTTGCCTCAAACTCGGAGGCCACGCACCCGCCGATGTCCTTGCGGCGAACAGGCGGTTGTACCTTTTCGAAAAGCCGCCAAATCGAACCTTTCACAGCCGAATTTCGGGGATTTGACAATGCATAGGGACACATCGCGCCGTGGCTGATGGAAAACGACGAGCCCAGGTCATGGCTAAGGTCATGCTGGTGACCGGCGGGGCGAGCGGGATCGGTGCGGCAATCGTCAGGCTTGCCGTCCGACAGGGCTACCGCGTGGCGATCGGCGATATCGATACCAAGGCGGCGACGGCGCTCGCGGCCGAACTCGGCGACGCGGCGTTCGCCGTCGATCTCGATATCTGTTCGCAGGACGGCTGGGAGCGCGCGCTTGCAGCCATTCTTTCTCGCTTCGGCGGACTGGATATCCTCATCAACAACGCGGGCATTGCGCATCCCGGGCCGACCAAGGACGTACCCTATGTATTGCACGAACGTACGCTGCGGGTGAACGCCCTTGGCCCGATGCTTGGGATGATGGCTGTTATTCCTCATTTTCGGTCGCAAGGCTCAGGTCATCTCGTGACCGTGTGTTCGATGACCTCGTTCCTGGCGCTGCCCGGCTTGGTGAGTTACGCGGCGTCCAAACATGCCTTACGGGCGATGCATTTTGGCATCGCCCTAGAAGAGCGCGGGTCGCCGTTCGATTTCACGATCGTTCATCCCGGCGCGACTGAGACGCCGATGCTCGAGCAGGAGGCCGAAAAGGGCGTCGTCGCCGCATTCTCGCGGACACCCGCGTCGCCCGAGGAAATCGCGACCGTCATTTTGAAGGCAATCCGCGCGAAAAAGATCGAAGTCTGCATCCCCTCGGCGCGAGGCCGTGTGGTGAAGGCCATTGGAACCAATCCGCGCAGGCTTTTCGACGTGGTGCGGAAAAACGAGGAGATCGGGACAAAAATGCTGGCCGAACGCAAGGCTGCAAAGTGACAATGGCGCCGGATATCCGAGCCATCGAGGAGGCCGTCGCCAGACTGGCTCCAGTCCTGAGAAGGACGTCTCTATTCGAGAGCGCGCGGCTCAATCGGCGTATTGGCGGACGCCTGTTCGTCAAAGCCGAGACGCTGCAAACGACGGGCAGTTTCAAGATTCGCGGCGCCTGGAACCGGATCGCCCAATTATCTTCGGACGAACGTTCACGCGGGGTGCTCGCGCTTTCCTCGGGCAATCATGGACTGGCCGTGGCCTATGCTGCCAAGGAGGCCGGCGTCGAACGGGCGGTCGTGCTGATGCCTGCGGACGCGCCGATCAATAAGATCGAGCAGGCGCGGGCTTTCGGTGCGCACGTGGTGGCCTATGATCGCCGCAGCACCGACCGTGGCGCGCTCGTGGCAAAATGGCGCGACGACGAGGGACTGGTCTTCATCCCGGCGTTTGACGATCCCCATATCATCGCGGGCGCGGCGACCGCGGCGTATGAGGTTGCCCGTGAAGCCATCGCCGCAGGCATCAGGATCGATCTCTTCGCGGCGGCTTGTTCCGGCGGCGGCTTGGTTGCCGGCAGTGCGCTGGCGCTTGGCGCGCTGTCGCCGGAGACAGCGATTTGGGGCGTCGAGCCCGAGGCGTTTGACGACACGGCCCGCAGCCTCGCGGTCGGTAGCCGCGTAACCGTTCCCGCATCTGGCGAGACCATTTGCGACGCCTTGCTCTCCCTGGTCCCCGGGGAGTTGACATTCGAGATCAATCGCACCGTGTTGTCCGGAATAGCCCTGGCAAGCGACGACGACGCCCGGGCCGGAATGAGGGCTGCGTTCGAGGAATTCGGTCTTGTCGCCGAGCCGAGCGGCGCGCTTGCGCTTGGCGCGACCCTGGCCGAAAAGATCGACGCAAAGGGAAGAAACGTGGCGGTTGTTCTCAGCGGGCGCAACGTCGACGCCGATCTCTATCTGCGGGAGCTGGCGCATTCCTCACAGCCAGTGGCATAGTCGGGGCAGTACATGCAGGTTGTTACCGACAAACTGGTCTATCCCGAAGGCCTCATCGCAATGGCGGACGGTTCGGTCATCCTTGTGGATATAGCGGACGAAAGCCTGAAACGGGTTCTGCCCGATGGAAGGGTCGAGCTCATCGCTGCGGTTCCGGGCGGTCCGAACGGCGCCGCGCTCGGGCCGGACGGCCGCGTCTACATTTGTAACCATGGCGGCGTTGAGTGGATCGATGTCCAGGGTGGGCGTCTGCGTACGGGACCGCAGCGCGCCGACTATCGAGGAGGCAGCGTCGATGTTGTCGACCTTGAAAGCGCTCGCGTTGAGCGCCTTTACGACAGGTGCGGCGAGTACCTTCTCCGTGGGCCGAACGACCTCGTCTTCGACAGCGCCGGCGGCATGTGGTTCACCGACATGGGCAAGCGCCGGCAGCGCGATATGGACCTGGGCGCCGTCTACTGGGCGGCGGCGGATGGGTCTGAGATAAGGGAGGTCATTTCCGGCCTTATCTCCCCGAACGGCATCGCGCTTTCGCCCGACGGAAGCACGCTTTACGTCGCCGAGACCTATACGGGCCGCATCTGGTCCTGGGAGGTGAATGGCCCGGGCCAGGTTCGCAAACTGGCGTGGCCTTCGTCGGCCGGCGGCGAACTGTTCGCCAGTCCCGGCGGCCGTACGCGGTTCGATGGTCTTGCCGTTACGCAGTCCGGAGCAGTTTGCGCCGCGGCGCTTGATCTCTGCGCGATCCTGGAGTTCCGAGGTCACGGTAACGCGGCCATCGTCCATCCGGTGCCGGACTTGCTGGTAACAAATCTCTGCTTCGGCGGCGCCGATATGCGAAAATGCTATGCGACGCTGTCGCATCAGGCGCGCCTCGTCTGTCTCGACTGGCATGAGCCTGGCCTGAAATTGCACTTTGCCACTTAACGCCACGCAGATTAGCACGAAAAAAATCGACTAACTCCCAAACTCAACTGGTAGAGATCGCCTGGAATGCTCTATTGTGCTGGTTCGGGTGCCGGCCCACATGAATGCGGGCGTTGCGACTGTGGCCGAAGCCTTGGCCAGCTTGGCTCGGAGCGGCCACTCAACAGAACTTAATAGCTTACCGAAGGAATCGAGATGTCTTATCCGAACGAGGTGCTTCTGCACATTGACGGGCAGTGGAAGCCTGCCGCTGCCGGCAAGACTTTGCCAATCATCAATCCGGTCAATGAGTCGGTGCTCGGGCAACTGGCTCACGCCGAAACGGCGGACCTCGACGAGGCGTTGGCGGCTGCGTCGAAAGGCTTTGCCACCTGGAGCAGGACGTCGGCTTTCGAGCGCTACAAACTGATGCGCAAGGCTGCGGAGATCGTTCGCGAGCGTGCCGAGACGATTACGCGCATCATGACTATGGAGCAGGGCAAGCCACTGGCCGAAGCCAGGATGGAAACGCTTGCCGCGGCCGATCTGATCGACTGGTTCGCCGAGGAGGGGCGGCGCACCTATGGCCGCGTCATCCCGGCTCGGACGGGTGGAGTAAGCCAGATCGAGGTCAAGGAGCCGGTCGGTCCGGTTGCCGCGTTCACGCCCTGGAATTTTCCGCTGAACCAGGTCGTACGCAAGCTGTCGGCGGCGCTTGCGACCGGCTGTTCGATCATCGTCAAGGCCCCCGAGGAGACGCCGGGATCTCCGGCGGAACTGATCCGGGCATTTGTCGACGCAGGCGCTCCCGCCGGTGTCATCAACCTCGTCTATGGCGTGCCGGCCGAGATTTCTTCCTACTTGATCCCGCATCCGGTCATCAAGAAAATCTCGTTCACGGGTTCGACCGCGGTTGGCAAGCAACTGGCCGGACTGGCTGGCCAGCACATGAAGCGGGTTACCATGGAACTTGGCGGCCATTCTCCGGTCATCGTTATGCCCGACGCGGACATACAGCGGTCGGCGAAGCTGATCGCAGCTTCCAAATATCGCAATGCCGGGCAGGTGTGCGTTTCGCCGACCCGATTCCTGGTCGACAAGGGCGTCTATGACGAGTTCGTTGAAACCTTCACGGCCGTGGCGAAGTCGGTGAAGGTTGGCGACGGTCTGGCCGAGGGAACGACGATGGGTCCGCTGGTCAGCGAACGCCGCATCGAGGCTGTTGGCGCATTGGTGCAGGATGCCGTGCAGTCCGGCGCCGAATTGCTCGCCGGCGGCAAGCGAATCGGCAATTCCGGCTATTTCTTTGAGCCGACGGTTCTGTCGAAGGTTCCGACGACCTCGCGGATCATGGACGAGGAGCCGTTCGGGCCAGTCGCCCTGATGGTGCCTGTTGGCGGCCTTGACGAGGCGCTGGAAGAAGCGAACAGGTTGAACTACGGACTCGCGGCCTACGCCTTCACCAGTTCGGCAGAGAATGCGGCAAGGATTTCGGGCGGCATTCGCTCGGGCATGGTTTCAATAAATCATCTAGGCCTTGCGCTGCCCGAGGTGCCTTTCGGCGGGGTCAATGATTCCGGCTATGGTACGGAGGGCGGCGCGGATGCGCTTGAACCTTACCTGAACACCAAGTTCGTCACGCATCTCCAGGTCGGTTAGGCGTTTCGCCGCGCTACTCGGAAAGCTTGGCCGCGTGGCGCTACCGGCGGGATTTCAGAACCATAGATCAGGTTGTAGGACACTCGGGGAGGGGCGGTCGCATGAGCGTCAGGTTCGCGGTCATCGCCGACGATTTCACAGGCGGTCTTTTCGTGGCGAGCCATTTGGAGCGGCTCGGCATCCCGGTGGTTTATGTGAGCGACCTCCATGTCCTGCCGGATGTCGGTGAACAGGAAGTCGTGGTTGTTGCGACCCGACTGCGGTTCATGCCGGCGGCGGAAGCCGTCTTCCTGTTGGATGCGGTGACGACCGCGCTCGAAGCTATCGGAACACGGCAGATTTTCTACAAATATTGTTCCACCTTTGATTCCACCGACGACGGCAACATTGGGCCCTGCGCAGACTTCCTGCTGAAGAGATACGGCGGAGATCGCCTCGTCTTCAGCCCGGGATATCCCGATTTTCGTACCTACGTTCATGAAGGCTACCTGTTTTACAAGGATCGCCTGATTTCCGAGTCCATCAAACGCTTCGATCCGATCACGCCAATGAATGATCCGGACATGGTGCGGGTGTTGCAACGGCAGACCGAGTCCAAGGTCGGCTTGCTGCCACATCGCGTCCTGCATGGCGGCGTCGATGCGGCGCGCGCCTATGTCGAGGAGCAGCAGGCGCAGGGTATCAGCTACTTCCTGATGGATTGCGTCGACAACGACGATGTCCGATGCGGGGCCACGATATTTCGACATGATCGGGTCACGACTGGCGCGGATGCTCTGGCCATCGAACTAGCGATGCAATGGAGAGATTCCGAAGGCAAATTCGTTGCGGAAGAGCGGGAAAAAACTGTACGTGGAACGGGCAGGGAAGCGGTTCTGGTTGGCAGTTGCAGCGAAATCACGCTCAATCAGCGCGACCACTTCGCCAGATCGAATCCAATGCTCGACATCGACATATGCGAAGGCGAGGAGGGCCTGCTTGTAGCCCAGGCGCTGGAATGGGCCAGGACGTTCGCGGATCCAGGCCAGGCGTTGGGATTTTCGGTGGCAGGCGATCCGGCGGGGGTGTCCCGTGCTCAGAGCAGATTTGGCGTAATGGGCGCGGCGCGCAAGGCCGAACGTGTCCTCGCGGCGATTGCGAAGGAGCTCGCTAGGCTCGGTTTTCGCAAATTTGTGGTTTCCGGCGGCGAGACGTCGGGCGCGATCGTCGAGGCGCTCGGAATTCAGAGAATGCAGGTGCGGCCGTTCGATGCGTTGGGCGCCGGTTCGTGCATATCCCTCGACGAAAGGCGCATCTCGTTGTTTCTCAAGCCCGGCAAAATCGGTCCGGCCGATGTGTTCTCCGCCGCGCTCGCCAAGATGAAAACATCATAGCCATCCCGCGCGGGGGCGGTCCAGGAACTGGAGTTGTGGCCGCCCTGTTCAGCATATGCCGGGAGGATTCTCGGATTTGATGCGCCTAATGCGCTCGCGCACGACGGTGAGTAGGCCAGCTGTGGCGATGATGGTCACACCGAGGATCGCAAGAAAATCCGGATACTCGTTGAAGACGACAATGCCGAAAAGCATTGCTAACGCCAGCTGCGAATAGGCGACAGGCGCGATCTGGTTGGCATTTCCAATTCTGGCCGCGGTAACGAAGCACAATTGTCCGAGACCGATGAACAGCCCGGACAACGCCATGAACAACAGGTCACGCGAGGATGGCGGCGTGAAGCCCCAAACGAACATGCCGATGGCATTGACCCCGACGAGGTAGAGAAAGAGCATTCCCAGAATGCTCGTCTTCTTCACACTGGAGCCAAGCCTCCGCATGATGATGATCGATGTGCCGGTGGAAAGCCCAGCTATCGCGGCGGTAAAATGGCCGAGTTGGAATTGCCGGAAGCCTGGCTTGACCGCCAGGAGCACGCCGATGAAGCCAAGGACCACCGCGAACCAACGCCAGGCGCCGACATACTCCTTCAGGATCACGACCGACATGATCGTCACGAAGAAAGGCGCGAGGAAGATAAGCGCGTAGGCGTCGACCAGCGGAACTGTCGTGAACGCGTAAATGGCGCACAGGCTTGAGAGGACGCCGCAGAGCGCACGGAGATGGATGGGCCAAGGCCGCTCCATCCTCCAGAATTCGATCCAACGTTCGTTATCGTGGCGGGTGGTCAGCAGAACCGCCGCCGCGAAAAAATTCTCGAAGAAGCCGATTTCAAAAACGCTCAGCTGGCCGGTAATGGCCTTCGTGAACACGTCCGACATTGAGAAGCAGGCATAGGCCGCAAAGGCACAGGCATAGACATTGGTCAGAAGGGATTGCCTGTTCGACATCAATGCGGCTGCTTGTCGATGGATGGACGCCCACCAGAGGCGGGCGCCATGAAAAAAGATGCCGGCGCAACGCGTCAGCAGAATTCTAGAAAGATTTCTCCTTCAGGGCTTTTTCAACATCGCGGAAGGCTTTTTCCAGTTTGCCGCCGATTTCCTCAACATGCCGCTCATCGATGATGAGAGGTGGACAGAAGCCGACAGTGTCGCGCATGGCGCGAACGACGAGACCATGTTCATAAGCGCTGGCGGCGAGTTTGGCGCCGATCATCCGGGCTGGCGCAAAGGGCGTCCTGGCGGCCGGATCCTCGACCAGTTCGACGCCATACATCAGCCCGACGCCGCGGACATCTCCGACGATGGGTGAGTCCTTCGTCGCCTGCTTCAGCCTGTCGAAGAGGAGAGCGCCCATCTTGCGGACGTGCGGTACGATATCCAGTTCCTCGTAGATCGCTATCGCTTCTGACGCGACCGCCGCCCCGACGGGATGGGCGGCGTTGGTGAAACCGTGGCCGAAGGCGGTGCCGCCTTCATTGTAACGTTCCACGGCTTCAATGATCTTCGGCGAGACGACGACGGCGGCGAGCGGGAAATAGGAGGAGGTGATGCCCTTGGCCAGAGACATCATGTCGGGTTTCATCCCGACCGTCTGGCGGCCGAACCAGTTGCCTGTCCGGCCGAAGCCGCAGACGACCTCGTCGTCGAGGCAAAGGATGTCATACTTGGCAAGGATCTTCTGCACGACCTCGAAATAGCCGGCCGGCGGCGGAAGGATGCCTCCGGCGGCCATGACCGGCTCCGCGATGAAGCCGGCAATCGTGTCCGGCCCTTCGCGCACGATCATCCGTTCGAGTTCGGTGGCAAGACGGGCGACAAACTCGCTTTCGCTCTCGTCCGGCATCTTTACACGGTATGTGTTGGGATGAAGCGTGTGCAGGAAGCCGGGCAAGGGCAGCCCGAACTCGCGGTGCATCATCTCCAGGCCGCACATCGAGCCGGCGACGATGGTCGATCCATGAAAGGCGCGGTCGCGCGCGATAATCTTGCGCTTCGTTGGCTTACCGCGCGACAGATGATAGAGCCAGGCGAGCTTGACCATGGTTTCGTTGGCTTCGGAGCCTGACGTCACGAAGAATGTCCGCCCTCCCTCCATGCCAGTCAATTCGACGAGCTTTTTGCTGAGCGACGCAGCCTTCGGGTTCGTGCGCCCGTAGAAGCTATGATAGTAGCCGAGCTCCTTGTATTGCGCGGCCGCGACCTGCCCGAGGCGTTCATTGTTGAAGCCCAGCGCCGCACACCAAAGGCCGGCCATTGCGTCTATATATCGTTTGCCGTCCTCGTCGATGACATGTGGGCCATCGCCCTTCACGACGACATAGGCGCCTTCGCACGACAACGTCTGCGGGTTGGTCTGGGAATGGAAATGGTAGGCGAGATCTGTTGCTTTGGTTTCGGATTGTCCATTCGAAAGCATGGGAGGATTCACCTGATCACCGGAGGAGCCGTGAAAGCCTAATGATAAAAAAATTGATTTTCAATCGCGGGGTAAGGTCAGTCAGATATTTCCATTGCGGCAGGCGTTTATAGGTCAGATCGCGCGCGGGCAGGTCTCCGGGGAAGTCTACGCCGCCGCCGCCGCTTCCTTGACCATGTTGCGCGCGATGAGGATCTGGTTGATCTGCGTCGTGCCCTCATAGATGCGAAACAGCCGCACGTCGCGATAGGCGCGTTCTATGCCGTATTCCTCCATGTATCCGGCTCCGCCATGAATTTGCACCGCGCGATCGGCGACCCGTCCGACCATCTCGCTGGCGAACATCTTGCAGCATGCGGTGTCCGTGGACACGTTGGCGTCGCGGTCCTTGGCGCGCGCTGTCTCAAGTACCATACATTTCGCGGCGTAGGCTTCCGCCCGGCTGTCAGCCAGCATCGCCTGGATCAGCTGGAATTCGATGATGGGTTGGCCGAACTGCTTGCGCTGCATGGCATAGGCCAGGCTGTCCTGGATCAGCCGCTCTGCGACGCCGACGCAAAACGCCGAAATGTGGAGCCTTCCGCGATCGAGCACTTTCATCGCGGTCTTGAACCCTTGTCCGGGTTTGCCGCCGAGCACCGCCGATGCCGGGACCCGGCATTCGTCGAAGATGACATCGCAGGTGTGGGAGCCCGCCTGTCCCATCTTCTTGTCGATCTTCCCAAGCGACAAGCCAGGCGTCTTTGCTTCGACGAGAAACGCAGTGACGACCCCTCCCGGCCGCTCCGACGACTCCGTGCGGGCAAAAAGGGTGAAAATATCGGCGTAGGGCGCGTTGGTGATGAAACGCTTGGTACCGTTGAGTACGTATGTATCGTCGTCCTTTCGCGCGGAGGTGCGCAGGGACGCAGCGTCCGAACCGGCTTCCGGTTCTGTCAGGGCGAAGGAACTAATGATCTCGCCAGTCGCGAGGCGCGGCAAATAGTAGTTTTTCTGCTCTTCTGTACCGTCCATGACGATACCCTGCGCGCCGATGCCGTTGTTGGTGCCGAACACCGACCGGAAGGCGGGCGAGGTATGGCCGAGCGCGAAAGCGACCTGCACTTCCTCTTCCATATTCAGGCCCGAACCGCCGTATTCCGCCGGAATGGAGAGGCCAAAGAGGCCGAGATCGCGCATCTCCTGCTTGATCTCTTCGGGAACCCGATCCGAACGGGCCACCTCGGCTTCGAGCGGGATGAGGCGCTCCCTTACGAAGCGGCTCACCATCTGGAGCAATTGCTGGAAAACGTCTGCGTCTATGGTCATGCGATCAGTCCTCCCGGATGAGCGAGGGTCAGCATTTCATCGAGGATCGACATCGTCATTTCCGGCTCTTCCAAATAGGGCAGGTGGCCACACTCCTGAAAGGCGTGCAGCCCGACGCGGCCTGGCAACGAGTGGCAGTGGGAGAAGGGGATGATCCTGTCTTGAGCGCCAAAGATCACCCGCACCGGCAGTCTGATGCGCTCCAGGTCGGTGCGGATGGAGAAGGTCTGTGTGCCATCGCAGAAGTAGTTTTCCGCAAACCTCCGCATAGCACGCGAGAGGTCATCGTCCTTTCGTTGCTCCTCCACACTTCGAACGAAAGCCTGGGATATGACGTTGGGGCGGAATACGAGCTCCTTTAGCCATGGCATCAGACTTGACGCCTGCTTGGCCGCCACGAATCCTTTGACGAACTCCGATCTGATTTCCGGGCCGAGGCCGGCGGGAGAGATAAGGAGGAGCGAACGGACAGAGACGAAGCCACGGCTTGCAAGCCGCGCCGCCACGGCGGCGCCCAAGGAGTGGCCGACGATGGTGGCTGACTCGACCCCTTCCGCCGTAAGGCGCTGCTCGACCATTTCACAGATCGCATCCAGGTCGGGCGGGGTGGTTCTCTGAGAACGCCCATGCCCTGGGAGGTCCAGCGCGAGAATGCGCGCCTTCGGCCGACCCGCGATCAGCAGGCTGCGCCAGGCGTTATGGTCGGAAGCGAATCCGTGCAGGGCGACCACCGTTGCCGCTCCTTCCCTCTGCAACCAGACGGAGTTCAACATCGCATTGCGTGGTGCGACAACTACCGGCTCGGTGGGCGCGCTGTCCACGTCCAGAACGTCGCGTTTCTGGATGCGGCCCCGCGGACCGGAGCCTTGGATCGTCGACAGGTCAATGTCGCGCTGTTGCGCCAACCGTCTCGCAAGAGGCGTCGCTACGATGCGCGACGAGCCAGGAAGCACTATCTGTGTGGCCACTTGTTGAGCCGTTGCGGCCACAGGAGGGAACGCCTCCTTTCGTGCGGGCTTGACGTCGCCGGCCGGCTGTTCTCCCGCCATTAAAATATGCCCGACGACTTCGCCGACCTGGACCTGGTCGCCGGCCTTGCGCAGATGCGCGACGATGCCCGACGCCTTGGCCTCCACCTCGACTGCCGCTTTGTCGTTGTCGATCTCGAAAAGCGCCTCGCCTTCCCTGACGACGACGCCATCATCCTTGAGCCAGCGCGCTATGGCGCCGACATCCGTTTCCAGGCTGACCTTCGGGAAAACGACGGCAACTGGCATGGGGCTATCCTTCGTATGAGAACCCCTGCAGGGGCGCTCCAAACGTCTCAGGCTGGGATGGTGGATCCGAGCGCAGGAGGCGGCTCTGGAGTTCCTCGACCAGGGCCTTCAGCTTGGGGGCGAAGCTGGTGAGGCATTCCTCGACCGGCGCAAGATCCTTTATGCCGCCGCATGTGATGGCGACCAACTGCGACCCATCAGTCGGCCTGAACGGCATGCCCACCGCGTTGATGTAGCTGTACCATTCACCGAACGAGGTGACGAACCCTTGCCGCGCATAGCTTTCCAGTGCACGATCAATCGTGCCAAGCATCTTGTCACGAATGTCGGGATAGGCGACCAGCAGCTTGCCTATGATTTTGTCGCGCGCCCCTTCTTCCATGGCGGCGAGGTAGGCCAGTCCCATCGATGTCTGCCATATCGGCAACCGCGATCCGACATTCAGTCGGAGCGTGACAGGCGTTTCAGGCCGGCAATTGGCGACGTATACCATTTCATGTCCGTCCCGCATGCCCATGGCGACGGCGACGCCGGTCTCGATCGCCAGGGCCTGCATCAACGGTTTCGCCATGTAGATCACGGCACTGGTGCTGAGGCCGGAGTAACCGAGCGATACGGTGGCCGGACCGATCCGGTATCGGCCCAGGGCAGGGTCGTAGAGAAGGTAGCCAAGCCCGACCAATGTGTAGGTCAGGCGGGAGATCGTCGCCTTCGGCAGCCCGGTTCGCTCGATCAGATCCTGGTTGCCAAGGCTCGAATCAGCGGGCGTGAAGGTGCGCAGAATCTGCAGGCCGCGGACGAGCGCGAGGGAATGCTGGCCTGCATCGTCTTCAGTTGGCGCGACAATGGGCTTATTGCGTTTTCGCATGCTGCTCCTGCCTACATCGCGACATTCCGGCAATATCCGGCATTAGCTTTTGCGCTGGCCCTCAAGGCCGCCAGCCTGCCTTTGTGCAAAGTTGGAACTTAATTTCATTTCTATTGACGTGTGTTTCCAGCCTTGTCAATATTGCCAAAAAGGCTTCGCTTGAGGAGGCGCAGGCGAATAACAACCCAGTGAGAAGGCGATGCTGAACTACATTCTTCGACGCAGCATCGCGATGCCCTTCATTCTCCTGGGCATCGTGACGATGGCGTTCCTTTTGACGACCATCACGAAGGGCGACCCGCTGACCGCAGTCGTCAGCGAACAGCAGATGACGAACCCGGAAATCGTCGCGGCGGCAAAGAAACGCTGGGGTCTCGATCGCTCGCTGCCCGAACGGTACGTCATCTATGTCAGCAATCTGCTGAGGGGCGATATGGGCACCTCCTTCGTGACGCGCCGCGCCGTGTCGACGGATCTCATGGCTCGCCTGCCGGCCACATTCGAACTGGTGATTTCGGCGATGATCATCGGCAGCGTCGTCGGGATCGTCTTCGGACTTTTGGCCGCCTACTACCGTGACTCGGCCGTCGACCAGGGGGCGCGGCTGTTTTCCCTTTTCGGGTCTTCGGTGCCGATCTTCTGGATGGGATTGGCGCTGCTTTTCATCTTTTCGGTGCATTTCCAGATACTTCCCGGACCGGGACGCCTCGACCCGCGCATGACGCCGCCGCCTGTCGTGACGGGATTCATGACGATTGACTCGTTGCTTGCCGGAAACTTCGCGGCTTTCAAGGACGCGCAGGCGCATCTCGTCTTGCCCTCGATCGTCCTGGGTTGGACCGTTGCCGGTACAATTTCGCGCCTGGTGCGGGCCAATATGCTCGAGGTCATGGAGCGTGAATTCATCCTCACGGCGCGCGCCAAGGGCGCAGGCGAACTGCGGGTCGTTATGCGCCACGCATTTCGCAACATCCTTGTGCCGGTGTTGACGGTGATCAGCTATTCCTTCGCCTATCTCATTACCGGAGCGGTGCTGACCGAAGCGGTCTTTGCCTGGCCGGGCGTCGGAAGCTACGCGGTCACCGCGGCCCGTTCGCTGGATTTTCCGGCAATCATAGGCGTGACCATCGTCGGCGGCGTCATGTTCCTGATCACCAATCTGCTCACGGATATCGCCTATGTTCTGGCCAATCCGCGCGTGCGGCTGAATTGACGGAGAGACGCATGTCAGCGGTTCAAACGGTGCGTGCGCGCATTCAACTTCCGGCCTGGGCGTCTCCTGTCTTCATTGTCGGCGGTGTCGTCGTGCTGTTTTGGCTGGCGGCCACGGCCTTTCCGTTCTGGATGGCGCCATACGACCCGTTGGAACTGGCCGGCCGGCGGCTGCAGGCGCCGAGCGCCAACCACTGGCTCGGGACCGACGCCCTGGGGCGCGATGTCCTTTCGAGAACGCTGTACGGCGCGCGGCATTCGCTGCCGATTGCGCTCGTCGTCGTGGTCAGCGCGGTCGTCATTGGTTCGCTGGCCGGTGCGATTTCGGGATACAGAGGCGGATTGATTGGCGCTGCCATAATGCGCCTCGTCGACATCACGCTGTCGTTTCCGCCGATGCTGCTTGCCATGGCGGTGGCCGCGTCGCTCGGGCCGGGTCTGGGCAATGCAGCGATTGCGATGGTTATCGTGTGGTGGCCCGTTTATGCGCGTCTGATGCGCGCGCAGGTTCTGGAAGTGCGCGAGCGCGAACATGTCGAGGCCGCGGTAGCCGCCGGCGCAGGGCATTTTCGCATCTTGAGCAAGCACATCCTGCCGCTGTGCTGGACGCCGATCCTGATCAGCGCGACAATGGATATTGGCCAAGTCATCCTTCTGGCCGCATCCCTCAGTTTCATCGGGCTTGGAGCAACCCCGCCGACGCCGGAATGGGGCGCCATGATCGCCGACGGCGCAACCTATTTCTACAGCTGGTGGATAGCCTTCGGCCCCGGAATGGCAATTCTGACGGTTGTTCTTGGCTTCAACTTCATCGGTGACGGACTGCGCGACTACTTCGATCCGAGGTCCTCGAAATGACATCGACCACGGCGAACGAAACGCAGCCGAATGAAGCGCTTCTGCGAATCCGCGACCTGACCGTCGGCTTTTCCGGACGGAACGGCGTTCTGCCGGCGGTTCGCGGGCTCAGCATCGAAGTCTCGCGCGGCGAAGTCGTCGGCATCGTCGGCGAGTCGGGTTCTGGCAAGTCGCTGGCGATGCTGGCGTCTCTCGGCCTGCAGGCGCGCAACGCGGTCGTCGGCGGTTCGGTGGTGTTCAAGGGACAGGAACTGGTCGGCCGTGCCCGCAAGGACTTGCGTGGTCTGCGCGGATCGCAGATCAGCATGATCTTCCAGGACCCGCTCTCGTCGCTCAATCCGGTCATGACGGTCGGCGACCAGATCAGGGAAGCACTGTTCCTCCACAATGAGGGGATGACCAAGCAGAAAGCCACGGAACGGGTGATGGAACTGTTGCGGCTCGTCGCGATACCCCAGCCGGACCGGCGGATCGGCCAATATCCCCATGAATTCTCCGGCGGCATGCGCCAGCGCGTCATGATCGCGATGGCGATTGCAAACAACCCCGAACTGTTGGTCGCGGACGAGCCAACCACGGCGCTCGACGTCACCGTCCAGGCGCAGATCATGCTGATGCTGCGCGATTTGAAAGAAAAGCTCGGCCTCGCGCTGATCCTGATCACCCATGATCTGGGTGTTGTCGCGGGCCATGCCGACCGCGTGGCGGTGATCTATGCGGGCAGGGTTGTCGAGGAGGCGGACGTCCACGAACTGTTCGCCAATCCGCGCCATCCCTACACGCGGGGTCTGATTGCCTCGATACCGAAACTGACCGTCTCCGAGGACAAGCTGTACTCAATCCCCGGCGCGCCGCCGATGCTGGGCGCGCTGCCGGAGGGGTGTGCCTTTCACCTGCGTTGCGCCTATGCGCAGGACATCTGCCGCAAGGTTGATCCGCCGACGACCAGCTTTGGAAAGCACCAATCCGCCTGCCACTGCGCCGATAGTCTTCCGCCCTGGCGCGAAGGCAAGCCAAGCAAGATTCTGGAGGGCGCCGGGAATGGCTGAGACGTCTTCTGCCTCGCCGCGAACGGAGTCTGAAGGCGCCGCCCTCTCGGTCAGGAACCTGCGCAAGGTGTTCCCGATCATGGGCGGCAGGGTGATCCGCCGCGAGGTCGCCCAGCTCAAAGCGGTGGATGATATCTCCTTCGATCTGAAGTGTGGCGAGACGCTCGGCCTTGTCGGCGAGTCCGGGTGTGGCAAGTCAACGCTCGGGCGCTGCCTGCTGCGGTTGATTGAGCCCACTTCCGGCAGCATCGAAACGCGGGGCGTCGACATCGTGACGCTTGGCGCGGCGGAGATGCGACAGATGCGCCGGCATCTGCAACTGGTGTTCCAGGATCCCTACGGTTCGCTGCATCCGCGCATGCGCGTCGAGGACAGCATCGCCGAGCCGCTGCGCATCACCGAGATGACGCGCGCCCATCGGCGCGAGCGCGTGCTGGAGATGCTTGAGCTGGTCAGCCTGAGCGAGGCGCATGGAAAGCGCTATCCGCACCAGCTCTCTGGCGGGCAGCGCCAGCGCGTCGTAATCGCCAGGGCGCTCGCGCTGAAGCCGGAAGTGCTTGTGCTGGACGAGCCAGTGTCGGCGCTCGACGTGTCGGTACAGGCCGGCGTGCTCAATCTCCTCAAGGAGATCCAGGAGAAGATGGGCACCGCCTATGTGTTCATCGCGCATGACCTCTCGGTGGTGCGCCACATCTCGCACAAGGTCGCGGTGATGTATCTCGGCAATTTTGTCGAGGTCGCGCCAGCGAACAGTCTTTATGCGCGTCCCTTGCACCCCTATTCGCAGGCCCTGATGTCGGCCGTGCCCGTGGCTGATCCGGACCTGGAGCGCGGTCGACAGCAGATCGTGCTGAAGGGTGACGTGCCGAGTCCCATCAACCCGCCGTCCGGCTGCCCGTTCAGGACGCGATGTTTCAAAGCACAAGACATATGTGCTGAGGTGAAGCCGCGGCTCGCCGAGATAGAGCCGGGCCACTACGCCGCATGTCATTTTCCAGCGCCCATCGAAGGCGCGCTGCCGGCTTGAAAAAACGGCGTACAGTCGACGCCAGGGAGTGAGGACACATGTCGCAGTTCGTTGAGGGCAGCCCCTCCGGCGGGGCCGCGCCCGCTTTGCCGCTCAAAGGCATAAAGGTTCTGGACTTGTCCCGAGTCTTGGCCGGCCCTTGGGCGACGATGAGCCTTGCCGATATGGGGGCCGAGGTCTGGAAGATCGAGAATGTCGATGGCGGAGACGATACCCGCGCCTGGTCAGTTCCAAACTTCAAGGGCGTCAGCACCTACTATCTCAGCGCCAATCGGGGGAAATCGAGCATCGCTATGGATCTCAAGCACCCACAAGGGCTCAAGATTATTCACGAGCTTGCCGCCAAGGCCGATGTCGTCATCGAGAATTTTCGCGCTGGTACGGTCGCCCGTCTGAAGATCGACTACGAAACGCTGAAGGCTATCAATCCTGCGATCATCTACTGTTCGATATCGGGATACGGCCAGACGGGTCCGGAATGGGATCGACCCGGCTACGATTTCGTCGTCCAGGCGGAAAGCGGCCTGATGGCGATTACCGGTCCCGTGGGTGGCGAGCCGCAGCGCATAGGGGTCGCGATGACCGATATCATTGCTGGCATGGTCTCGGTGCAGTCCGTGCTCGCTGCGTTGTACCAGCGCCAAAGCACCGGACAAGGCCAGTATATCGACATTTCGCTGCTCGAATGCGCGCTGAACACGCTGATCAATGTCGGCAGCGGATATCTGAACGCCGGTGTGATCCCCAAGCGCTACGGCAACGCGCATCCGACGGTGGTGCCCTATCAGATATGCGAATGTTCGGACGGCAATTTCGCGCTGGCGGTCGGCAACGACAAACAGTTCGTTGCCCTGTGCGAAAAGGTGCTCGGCATCTCCGATGTCGCGAGAAATCCGCTCTACGCCACGTCAGCGGCGCGCGCTATCAACCGCGAAAGCTTGCTTGCAACGCTTGGCAAATCGTTTCTTCAGAACACGCGTAGCCACTGGATGGAAGCGTGCCTGCGGCACGGAGTTCCGGCGGGAGAGGTCAAATCGGTTCCGGAGGCGTTCGAGAGTCCGTCCGTCAAGGCGCGCGGAGTGGTCCAGACGTTGCAAAGCCCCCATCTCGGCCCTGTATCGCTCGTTCGACCGGCGCAAGGTTTAATTGCGCAACAGAACGCTCGGTTCAAGGCGCCGCCCATGCTCGGCGAGGATACCATGGCGGTGCTCAGCAACGTCCTGGGCTATGGCGAGAGCGAGATCGAGCAACTGATCAGCCACGGCGTCGTCCGCCAATATGTGGCCGAAAAGGCGGCGTGAAGTCTGGCTGACGCAGCGACACTTAGCGGAAAGCGCGGGGGCGGAGGCTTCGATTTTGTCGAAGCCGCTCCGATAGGTTTCGCATAACCGGCTGGTATCCCAGAGAAAGATTTTTGCGAGTACACGAGTAGCCGCCGGAATGCCTAAATCACCTTGCGCCCGTTGGGAATGATGGCCGGAGGTTTGGCCTTCTCAAACGAAGCAAGCATAAAGATTTTCTGGGATACCCAGCACGAAATGCCTGGGAAACTTAGCGGAAATGCCGGCTCGGCCACATCCCAAAGAGCCGGCTGGGGATGAATTGAATGGGACGTCAGGTACATTTCGTTGGTTACTGCACGATAGGACCGTCCTGGCACAACAATGGTAGCTGGCGTCATGACGAGAGCGACGGGACCGACTTCCTGGATCCGGCTCGCTACGAGAACATTGCCAAGATTCTAGAGGCCGGAAAATTCGACGGCCTGTTCTTTGTCGATGTGCAGACCCTCTATGACACGTTCGGTGGCTCCGTAGACCCGTGCATTAAGTATGGCGGGCACATGTGCATGCTCGATCCCATGCAGATGCTGACGGCAATGGCGCGAGTGACGGAACACATCGGCCTGTCGGCGACAATGTCGACGTCGCTTTACCATCCCTTCCACATCGCCCGCGCCTTCGCTTCACTCGACCATATCAGCGGCGGGCGGGCGGCATGGAATATCGTAACCTCGGCGACCGATCGCGAGGCGCAGAACTACGGCATGGACCAGCTGCTCGAAAAGTCGCTGCGCTATGACCACGCTGATGAGGTGGTCGAAGCATGCCAGGCCCTGTGGAACAGTTGGAAGGCCGATGCGCTGGTCCTCGATCGTCAGGCGGGCATCTTCGGCGATCCGTCGAAGGTCCACTACGCCAACTACAGGGGAAAGTATGTCAAGACGCGTGGACCTTTGATGACGCCGCATTCACCGCAAGGCAGCCCGGTCCTGATGCAGGCCGGTTCGTCCGAGCGGGGCCGGCAGTTCGCGGCGCGCTGGGCCGAAGTCATTTTCACGCTGCAGAACAACAAGGCCGACATGCAGAAATTCTATCGCGACGTGAAGGACCGCGTCGCCAATGCAGGACGCGACCCGTCGCAATGCGCGATCCTGCCTGCCACCGACATTGTCATCGGCGAGACGGAATCGATTGCGCGGGAGCGCGCCAATTACATCAACTCGCTTGCCAATGCGGAACTCGGCCTGTCGGAAATGTCCAACCACATTGGCGTCGACCTGTCGGGCTTCGACATGGACAAGCCCCTAAGCGAGATGGAGATCACGCAGGGCGCGCGTGGCGTCTTCGACATCATCATGAGCGGCGGCAAGGGGAAGACGCTGCGGGACGCCGGCTACCAGTACGCGACCACCCAGATGTCGCCGCAACTGATCGGCACGCCGATGATGATCGCCGACCACATCCACGAGCTTTTCGAGGCGGAGGCGTGCGACGGCTTCGTCATCTGCCCGTCGATCACGCCCGGCTCGTTCTACCAGTTCGTCAAGTCGGTTGTGCCGGAACTGCAGCGCCGGGGCATCTACCGCAAGGATTATGCGGGCAAGACGTTCCGGGAAAATCTGCGCTCATGACAGCGCCAACGACAATTTTCCGCATACCGATCGGACGACCGAAATGACAGCACCGCCAACCACTCAGGTTCTTTCCGCGCCTCGCAACAGCTTCGATCCGTCGCCGGACGTGGTGGCGATGCTGAAGGAGCGCGCGCGTTTCGTGCGCCTCGAAACCGTCCGGCTGATCGAGATTGCCAAGACCGGGCATTACACGTCGGTATTTTCCGCCGCCGAAATCTTTGCCGCACTTTACTATGACGTAATGCGGTTGCGAAAAGGCGAGCCGCGCTGGCCGTCGCGCGATCGCTTCACCATCGGCAAGGGCCATGCGGCCGTCGGACTGTTCCCGATCTATGCCGATCTCGGCTTTTTCCCCAAATCATGGCTGGATGACTACACGCGCCTCGGCAGTCCCCTGGGCGACCATCCCGATATGCGAAAGGTGCCAGGGGTCGACTTTTCCTCCGGTTCGATCGGGCACGCGCTGTCGAATGGGCTGGGCATGGTGCTGGCGCAGCGCTGGACCGGAGAGGACTACAAGGTCTTCTGTATGATGGGCGACGGCGAGATGCAGGAAGGCCAGGTCTGGGAGGCCGCCATGAACGCCGCGCAGCATAGAGCGCGCAATCTCATCGCGATCATCGACCGCAACGGCTACCAGCTCGACGGCAAGGTCGACGATCTGATGAACATCGAGCCGCTCGACGACAAATGGCGTTCCTTCGGCTGGGAAGTTCACACGGTCGATGGCCACAACGTCGCCGAGGTGACCGAGTGTCTCCGGCGGGTGCGCGCCGACGATGAGCGCACCAAGCCATGCGTGATCATCGCGAGGACCAGCAAGGGTAGGGGCGTTTCCTACATGGAAACTGAGCCGGGCTGGCATCTCGGTTATCTCGACCCATCCGACGCCGAAAAGGCGATCGCCGAAATCCATGCCTTGGACGCCTGACATGAACGGTCCTCTTTCCCCCAATTCCTGGCAGTACCGCGGCCTGAACGCCGTCAATCCTGGCCTCGATCATCTGTCGAACGGCCTGATCGATCTTGTCAAAGCCGGGCATAACGTCGTGGCCGGCTCGGCCGACCTGCAATATTCCAACGGGCTGAACCGCTTCGCCGCCGTCCACCAGGATCGCTACATCAATTTCGGCATTTCCGAGCAGAACATGGTCAGCGCGGCCGCCGGCATCGCAAGCTGCGGCGTGGTGCCGTTCGTGGCCACCTTCGCCTCATTTCTGGCACTGCTCGCCTGCGAACAAATCCGCATGGACGTCGCCTATTCCGCACAGCCGGTCCGTCTGATCGGTCATCACACCGGTATTTCGCTTGGCTTCTATGGCACCTCTCATCACGCCACCGAGGACATCGCAACCATGCGGTCCATTGCCGATCTGGCGGTGGTGTCGCCGGCCGACGGGCTGGAACTGGAAGCCATCATCCAGGCGTCCGCCAACTATGACAGGCCGATCTATTTTCGCATCGGACGCGGACGCGACCCCGTCGTCTATGCAGAGAGGCCGAGCTTCACGTTCGGCAAGGCCTACAAGCACAAGCAGGGCGAGGAACTGACGATCATCGCTTGCGGCATGGCGGTGCATGGCGCGCTGGAGGCCGCCAAGGCGCTGAACGCGTCTGGCCGATCCGTCGGCGTCATCGACATGGCGTCCATCAAGCCTCTCGACCGCGACGCAATCCTGGAGGCCGCCTCGCACAGCCGGAAGATGATGACCGTGGAAGAACATAACGTTCTGGGCGGTCTCGGCTCGGCGGTCGCCGAGGTGCTGACCGACGAAGGCATCGGCGTCAAGCTGAAGCGTCACGGCATCTACGACGAATTCAGTCTGATCGCGCCGCCGACGCATCTCTACGCCCACTACAGGCTGGACGCCGCCGGAATCAGGAGCGTTGCGGAAGAGTTTCTGGCTGCTTGATCGGAAGACGAGTGGGCGATGGAAGCGCCGCCTGCGCCGGCGTTTCGCGCGCGACCGTCTTTGACAGAGGCGATTTTCAAACGTCGGAAAATGCTGTGTTTGACCTGTCGGACCAATATTTCTGGCACGACAGCTTCATGCGCTAACTGTCGTATGGAAGGTGCGCTTGAAGTGGATGAGCGGCTCTCCGCCAAAATGCTCGATATCACGCACGTCGCCGATCATGATCTCATGATCGCCGCTGGGGATGATGCTGTTGACGTCGCAATTGATGCACGACATGGAGCCGTCGATGACCGGCAATCCCATCTTGGACAGGCGATACCCCACGGAGGCGAATTTGTCCTCCGCCTTGCTGGCGAACGTCATGCAGACGTTGCGCTGCTCCTTGCTGAGAAAGTTGATGCAGAAGCGACGCGTCGCTTTCAGCACTGGCAAGGTGTTCGATTTTCGGTCGACGGAAATCAGGAACTGCATCGGGTCCAGCGATAGCGCGATGACGGCGCTCATGGTCAAGCCATGCAGGCTGCCGTCATCGGCGGTCGTCGTTACCACGGCGACGCCGGAGGGCCAATGGCTCGACACCGTCTTGAAAAGGTCCGGTTCCGTCGACAGCGCCACGTGAGCGCGTGTGTCGAGTACGGGAGCGTTCATGGGCATTGCGATCCTGACACGAGTTGCTCGTAGCTTCACAATGCCCAAGGAAAACAAGCGCGTAAACGCGTAAAATCCTTGGACATCCATAACTATTCCTTTTGCCAAAGGGCGATAATGCGCCAAGCGTCGGAAGGTTTTATAAAGCGAGGGCTAAGACGGCCAAGCTGGATCGTTATGATTTGGCCCATGATTCCCAGGGATCCCGCTCTCAGTCACAAAGAGTCACCTTGCGCACTTCGTCCCGCTGGCATTAACATTCATTATGTCATCGCTCCGCCAAAGCATACCATCCCTTGTCTCGCTGATATCGTTCGAAGCCGCGGCGAGGCTGCTGAGTTTCACTAAGGCGGCCGACGAGCTAAACATCACCCAGGCGGCGATCAGCCGGCAAATCCGCGAGCTGGAAAATTTTCTCCAGGTCGCGCTCTTCGAGCGCGGCCATCGCTCGATCGAACTTACCTCAGCCGGCCTGATGTTGAATGGCTCCCTGCCGGCGCACTTGACCGCGATTGCTTCGATATCGGATCGAATCCGGGAGTTGCGCGACCCTCAGGTGATGGTTGTCGGCACGACATACGCATTTGGCACCTATTGGCTTGCGCCACGGTTGGCCGAATTCAGCAAGCTAAACCCCGATGTGGACCTGCGTCTGGCCGTCAACGATGAGCTGGTCGACATCACGAAACAACGCATCGACATGACCATCCGCTTTGGCGGAGGAAACTGGCCTTCGATGTCGGCCAAGTTCCTGATCGGTTGTGAGATTGAGCCAGTGTGCCACCCTTCATACTGGCAGGGTCGGCAGCGCCCATTCGAAGCGTCGGACCTTCTCGGAGAGATGCTGCTCGGCATCGAGGGAACGTCGGTGCAGGGCGGTGGATGGAGCGACTGGTTTGCCTCGCAGGGGGTCGACACCGCCGAGAGCAAGCACCAGATAACGGTCAACAGTTTCTCCGTGCTTATCCAGGCGGCCCTGAGCGGCCATGGTATTGCCCTTGGAGGAAGCCCGCTCGTTGACGATCTCTTCGCCAGCGGCGTTCTTGTCCCGGCGATGGACATGGCTCCCTATCGGGTTCGCGCGTCCAACTACTATGTGGTTGAACCGCTTGGCCAGGTTCGCAAGCAGAGCTGCGAAAAGTTCTGCAACTGGCTCTACGACAGGATCCGACGGGATGCGGCGGCAACCGGAACGGAGCGCCTCCTGACAGAGACTTTCCCTTCCAAGTGACTGACGCTTTAGGGCGGCGCCAGCAACCGATGAGAAGGACTGCATCGCCATTTTTTGAGGCAGGAGCGTAATCCAGGCGAATGCCTATCTTGAGTTGGTACCTTGACCTTTAGGAAAGACTCTCCTTGTGTCGGCTTTGCATTCGCGCGACGCGAGGTCGATATGAAAAACGACGTCGAAGGATTTTCCATCGCCGATCGCCCACTGAAACGGGTGGTCGCCCGCCAGCCGCAGCGTAAGCCCGGTCAGGTCCGCTTCCGCAAGCTGCTGGACGCCCTGGATCAGTTGCTTGCAGACAAGAACGTGCAGGACATCGGCCTCTACCAGATCGCTGCCCAGGCGAAAGTGCCGAATGCATCGATATATCACTTCTTTCCAAGTACCGAAGCTGCGCTCTTGGCGCTGGCGGAGGTCCATCACAACGCGCTTCTGGAGCTTTCAAAGGAATACCTCCCTGTTTCCCCACTCCGATGGCAGGATCTTTTCCGACAAAAAGTGACAAGCGCCGCGCAGTATCACAACAGTCATCCCGCCGCCCTGCGCCTGTTCCTGGGAGCAAACATCAGCGTGGAGGTGAAAAGCGCTGACATCTCGCAGTATCACCGGCTGGTGGATGGGCGCTCGCAACTCCTCAACCACTACTTCCACATGCCGATGGTTCCGGATTGGGAGCGGCGGCTTGCAACCTATTTCGCGCTGATCGACGGTGTATTCTCGCTTTCATACAGCGAGAACGGGTTCATACGGGACGACTATATCGCAGAGGCGCACCAGGCTGGCGTTGCTTACCTGCGATGCTACCTCCCCGAAATCCTGATCCCACGGGAACATGCCAGCTGAAACGCAAAGCTATCGGCCGACGGCGTCGCCGGTCGACAAAACGCCTCAGTTTTGCAAATTTTGCCTGAACGTGGCGTACTGATACTCTTTCCGGAATATCCCACGACGCTGCAATTCAGGCACAACCGTCTTCACGAACTGGACATAGGTTCCGGGGCTCATGGACGGGCAGATCATGAACCCGTCGCAGCATTCAGCTTCGAAGAAATCCTGCAGATGGTCGGCTATCATCGTCGGCGTGCCGATGAGCTGCGGCGTCATCTGGCTCGTCGCCCACGCCTTGCCGGCCTGTCCGAGCGTCAGCCCGTCCTTCTTTGTGCCCTGGAGCATGATGTCGAGAATGCCGCGGCAACCCTGCGTCAGTTCAAGATCCTCGAGCGGCTTGTCCATCGGCTCCTTGGACATGTCGACGCCAAGCGCGTTCGAGATTTCGGCCACGCCCAAGGTCGGGCTAGCATATTTGTTGATTGCCTCGGCGCGTTCCCTGGCTATCGATTCCGTATCGCCCAGCACGATGTCGACGGCTGGAAGAATGGCGCATTCTTTGGGTTTGCGGCCGCTCGCGACGACGCGTTCCTTGATGTCGCGGTAGAAGGCCTGCATGTGCTCCTTCGAGTTCTGCAAAGTGAAAATGATCTCGGCCCAGCGTCCCGCGAACTCACGGCCGCGCGGCGATGATCCGGCTTGCATGATCACCGGCTTGACTTGCGGTGAGCTTGGTATTGTCAGCGGCCCCGACGTGCGGACGTACTGGCCCTCATAGTTGACGTAGTGGACCTTGTCGGCGTCGGCGAAGACATTGTTTTCGCGATCGCCTACGAAGGCGCCGGGTTCCCAGCTTTCCCAGAGCTTGTTGCAGGCTTCGAGCGCCTCATCGGCCATGTCGTAGCGCTTGTTCTTGTCCATCAGCGCGTCCATGCCGAAATTCTTGGCCTCGCGGTCCATCGCCGAGGTGACGACATTCCAGCCGGCGCGTCCTTTGCTGATGTGGTCAAGCGATGCGAAGGCTCGCGCGATGTGGAAGGGATGATAAAAGGTCGTCGACATGGTCGACGCGAGGCCGATCCTCGACGTGACGCGCGCCATCGCCGACAGCAGCTGCATCGGGTCCATCATGCATTGCTGGCCGCCTTCGCGCAGATTTGTGCGGTAACCGCCGGCATAGGAATCGAACAGCATGAGGAAATCGACGAAGAAGAGGCCGTCGAACTTGCCGCGTTCGAGTATTTTCGCGATTTCCTCGTAGCGTGTAGGATCAAGCATATCCAGACCGTCGCTCTCCGGATGGCGCCATGCGCCGTAGTGATGCCACGTAGGTCCGGCGAGGACATAACCGACGAGATGCATTTGCCGATGCGACATGAGTTGCGTCCTTTTTGCGTCTGGGTGCGGCGCTGCGTTATGATTACAGATAAAATTATTCGCTATCAATCTGCATTTACGTGCTATCACATTGTAAATACAGAAACTTTCTCATAACCAAATCACTTGTTTGACGTCGATTTTCGTTATGCGAAGGCGGCTGAACTGAGCTCTCGGGATGGGTCGCGCGGTATTCCTGCCATGGCGATTGATAATCGATATTTCTCATATTAATGAAGGACTAGGTGGGGGAGGGTTGAATGGACGCGCGCCGCATTACCGGGCAGACCAAGATCATGCTGCTGATGGCGGATCCGGTGGCTCATGTGGTGGGGTCGGAAGCCATAACGGCGTTCATGCGCTCGCATGGCCACGACTTCATCTGTGTGCCGACCCATGTCGGCTCGGACGATCTGCCGGCGATGATCGACATGTTGCGGAAGCTTCGAAATTGCGTCGGGTCCGGCGTCACGATCCCGCACAAGATTCCCGTGGCTGCCCTGCTGGACGACCTGACGCCGAGGGCGCGCGGGATCGGGAGCGTCAACTATATCCGTCGCAACGCCGATGGAACGTTGACGGGCGACAATGTCGATGGGAGCGGCTTTGTTCGGGGTGCGACCGAAGCCGGCGTGAACCTCGAAGGGCTCCGTGTGCTGCTTGTCGGGGCCGGCGGAGCGGGGCGCAGCCTTGCTTTCGCCTTGGCCGAAGCCGGCATCCGCGAACTCGTCATCGCCAACCGCGACCGTGAAAAGGCGCTGAAGCTGGCCGCCGCCGTCGTCAATGTGCATCAGGATTTATGGGTTCAAGTCGCCGACGCCGATGCGACCGGTTTCGACATGGTCATCAACGCCACATCGCTTGGCATGGTCGGGAAGGGCGAAGAAAACCCGATCGACTTCGAAACCCTCTCTCCGGACATGATCGTCGCGGACGTCGTGATGTCGCCCGAGAAGACCAGGCTGCTCGAGGCAGCCGAGCAGAACGGGTGCCGATTGATCTTCGGACGGCAGATGATGGATGGGCAACTGGCTCTGCTTCGTGAGTTTATGGGGCTTTGATTTCATGCTCGCCCTGAGCCACGATAGGCGTATTCATTCAGCGCCGACCGGCGCTGAACTCAGGAGGCGGGTCAGCCTATGGCGATAGAACGCAAGCGCCCGCTTCTTTTCGGCGCGATTGCCGACGATCTGACGGGTGGTTCGGAGCTCGCCGCGATGATGGTCGCGCGGGGTGTGCCGACCGGCTTTTCCACCAATCTGGACGCGGATATCACTCCGGATTCGCTTGCCCACGTTATCGCACTGAAAACCCGCGTCATTCCCGCCGACGATGCGGTCGACCTCGTCTTGCGGGCCGCACGAAAATTTCTGTCCGTCGGTTGTGAGCAGATTTTTTTCAAGTACTGCGCGACGTTCGACTCCACGCCCGCCGGCAATATCGGGCCGTGCGCGGAAGCCTTGGCGGACCTGCTCGGTGCCAAACTCGTCCTGTTCAGCCCGGCCCTTTGCGAGACGCAAAGGACGATCTTCCAGGGGTATATGTTCGGTGTTTCGCAGATACTTTCGGAGTCGCCGAAACGCTTCGATCCACTGACGCCAATGACGGATTCCAATCTTGTGCGTGTGCTGGCCGTGCAAAGCACCGTTCCCGTCGGGCTGCTTGCGCATCCGGTGGTCGATCGAGGGTCACAGGCGATAAGAGATCGCTGCGCCGAGCTGATTGACGAAGGCAGCCGATTTGCCATCGTCGACACTATCTACGAACGAGACTTGGCGGCAATCGCCGAGGCGGCCGCCCATATGCCGCTGCTGACTGGGAATGCATCGGTCGCGGCGCATCTGCCTCCTGTCTGGCGGCGTAGCGGCCGGTTGGACGAGGCGAGGACAGCCGAGCTGCCGGCCGTCGACGGGTCGGCTGCGATATTGGCAGGGAGCGTGGCCCCCCGGACTGACGATCAGCTGGCCGAATTCGGCAAACAGGGCGAGATATTCACCGTCGATCTGTCGCGCGTGCTGGCGGGCGAAGATATTGCCGGCGCTGCGCTTGCAGCGGCCAAAGACGCCATCAGGCGCGATCGTCCGATTGCCATAGCGACCACCGTTCCTCAGGAAGAAGTAGAACGCCTGCAGCGCCAGCACGGGCGTGAAGTGGCCGCACGGACTGCGGAAGACTTTTTGACCGGCATGGCGCATCGGCTGATCTTCGAGCTTGGTGTCCGACGATTGATCATCGCAGGCGGCGAGACCGCCGGAGCAATCGTCCCCAAGCTGCCGATCACGCGTTTCATTGTGGGCCCCTATCAGGGGCTCGGGACCGGACGCATGGTGGCCGAGATGCCATTTCCCGTGGCGCTGATGCTGAAATCCGGAAAGCTGGGCGCGCTGGACGTCTTTTCCAGCGTTCTGGACGAGATGACACGGCCGGTCAGCATAAAACCCTATGTCGACGAATGGCCGCCGCAAGCGAGGATGCGATGATCGATGAAGAAGAGTCGCGGCAATCCCTGGTCGATGCCACGCGCTATGTCGAAGCCAAGGGGCTGAACAGCGGCACGTCAGGCAATATCAGCGTCAGGACACCCACCGGGATGCTGATCACGCCGACAGGCGTGGCGCCTTCCAGCCTCGGTCCGGCATCAATGGTGGAGATGTCGTTCGACGGAATATGGAGCGGCGGCATGCGTCCATCCAGCGAATGGAGCATGCATGCGGCTGTCTACAAGGCGTTTCCCCAGGCTCATGCCATTTCGCACGCCCATCCCGACCATTGCGTCGCACTTTCCTGCCTGCGGGAGGCGCTGCCGCCATTCCACTACATGATCGCCTCGTTTGGCGGCGATGACGTGCCCTGTTCCGACTACGCGCTCTTCGGCACCGATGAACTGGCGCAGGCGGCGGTGCGCGCGCTGGCCGAAAGGAACACTTGCCTGTTGGCCAATCATGGCATGATCGCCTACGGCCCGGACCTCGCGACGGCCTTGGCCAGGACCGAAAAGCTCGAGACTCTTGTGAAGCAATATCTGCTTGCGAGATCGATCGGCCGGCCGGTGATGTTGACGCAGCAGGAACTCGATGTCGTCAAGGCGCGCTACAAGACATACGGTCAGCAGGAGCGCGCCTCCGCTCCGTCTGTAGCTTAGTGCGCGTTCGGAAAATCATGGGGGCGCGTTTCTTCGCGTGAGATTTGCGCCCCTGGCCAGGAGGGCCTTGGCGGTTGATACGTCGATGCGGCGCTCGTAGTCGCGCACGAGGCGCCGCCGTCTGATCATCCATCCGAAGATCCGCTTCACGAACATCTGTACAATGTTGCGTGGAACTGGTCATTTTTCTTGGTGATTTTGGGCGGACTGGTCCATCGAGCGGGGGAACCCGGAAGATGATCTCGATGTTGGCGTCGTCGATTTCGACCCGACGAACCGCGGAGCGGATGATCTGCCGCATGCCGGCCCGATCAAGGCGGGCGAGCCCTGCTGTCACCTTGGCGGAGAAGTCTTCCAAACGGCTGATGAGGAGTGAGAGGTCGCGTTCGTTCTCGACCACTTCGACCGCCGCCCGGTGTCGCTCCTGAAGCTGGGAGAAGCGTTGTTTCAGGCCCGCGATACGCGGTTCGAACTCCGCCTTGTCGATGACATCCTTCGCAGAGCTGTCAATCAGCCGGCCGATGCCGCGACGCAAGGTGAGCATCTGTCGTTCCAGGCGGACGATCTCATCCGGCTCCCGGATTTCGTCGCAGGCCTGGCGGAGGCGGCGGCGATATTCG
The DNA here is from genome assembly GCF_040081985.1 of Mesorhizobium yinganensis. Classification (NCBI taxonomy): domain Bacteria; kingdom Pseudomonadati; phylum Pseudomonadota; class Alphaproteobacteria; order Hyphomicrobiales; family Phyllobacteriaceae; genus Mesorhizobium; species Mesorhizobium yinganensis. The sequence continues at coordinate 56,889 of NZ_JBEBMH010000033.1, forward strand.
TCTGCCACACGATGCGGGTCCTCCAGAAGGCCTTTCACCTGATCCCACACTGCTTCCTCCAGGTGATCGCCGCGTACCGCCGGGTTGTTGCACACGGTGTGGCCGCTGAAGCGGTAGCCATCCGCACCGATACAGCGATAGTAGCGCAGTGTGTCCGTCGGGTCATATGTGCGGGAACGCGGCGCGCGCTTGCCACAATAAGCGTAGCCGCAACGCCGACAGACCGTGAGGCCCTGCAGCAGCCAGTCCGCGCCTGGCATGCGTTGGCGCTTGCGCTTGCGGTTCTCCTCAAGCTGCGCACGGGCTGCCTCGAATACGCCCGGATCAACGAGTGGGGGAACAGGGATCGCGATCCACTCGTCAGGCGGAACGGGAACGCGGCAAGTGGCGCGCGGCGAGGGCTGCGGATGGCCGCGGATTGGTCGCAACCGTGGTCGTGGTGGCAAGTAGCGCGCCCGCCCGAAAGCGGCGCGTCCGACATAGGCGGGATTGGCAAGCATGCCGCGGATCGTGGAGGCGTGCCAATGCATGGCTCCTGCCCGCGTCTGGCAACAGATCTGCTCGAGCCGCCGGCACACCTCCCGCAGGCTCATGCGTTCCAGGCCGACCCATGCGAAGATCAGACGAACAATGTGCGCCTCCGCCTCCACCACTGCAGGGTGAGCGGGGCCTCCGCCCGAAAGCACAACAAATGAACGAACTCAAGCTCAAGCTTGAGAGCATTTCCCTTCTTCCGATCGGTGGTGCGTTCGTGGAAAATCCTTCGCCGGTGGGCACGGCGAACAGGAGCGGAGAATCCTCCATAGGTTTCCTCTGCGTAAGAATTCATCGCCCCGGCCCACCTCTACAGGACGCCGTCTAGCTGGAAAAGGACAGATTTTGCGAAGACGACGGGTGATCTGGAGGGACGAGAAGGGCTAGTTGCTGACGATCTCGATCTCGTCAAGGATGCTCAGAGCCTCCCGACACGGTCCTACCGTCTCGTTGTTCATCGCTGCCAGCATGTGGTGGAAGCTGATGGTGACGGCCAAGTCTTCAGCAAGTTGGGTAGCGCGTGCTCTGTCTTCGATGAAGGCAGTTGCATCTTTGGAGAGGCGGTTCTGAGCCGTCGCGTTGTCTGGCCCACCGGCGAGGAGGATCGCCCGCGTCTCAATCATCAGCCGGCGGAGGTCAGTCTTGTCGACCATGTCTGATCTTGCGCGAAGTCAAACGATGACACAAGCAGCCCTGATCACCAACAAAAGGTTAATAAACGGGCGGCATACGTTTGAGGCGGCTAATCGGATTTACTCTATTATCTTAGCCCGCCTACGCATTGAAAGGGAATGGATCGCGCCGCATACAAGCTGCAATCTAAGGTGGAGGCCACGAGAAATCTGTCTGAGTGTTCGCGTGATCCGGAGCCCGTCTCACAGGCCGCCTCTTGGAGGCGAGCTCTCTCACCCTTTCCGCAGCCTTACACCAGCGCCGCCACACCAAAAGCGCAGCAGCCCCCACACAGCGCAGCGAGTCCCCCGCCAATCAATATTGCTCCAAATATGGTTATGGCGATAAGAGTGATGGCCACTCCGAGGCAGCTACCTCCTGAGACATCGTCCGAAAACTCAGTTCTGTCTCAAATTGGCGGCTAATGTGAGACAAATCGAGCAAGCGCGTCTCGCACTAGGGGCATTCACATCCAGTTTGCACGTTGAGTCACACAATTAGCGGCATCCCGACAGCCGCGCTGCGCGCCATCGATCTTTCTGCCGAACTGGAGCGCCGAGCGGACCGGCTCGTTGCGGTCGCTCCAAAACTCAGGCCAAAGCGGCGGACGTCGTGGTCGAAAGGCTTCTTTCGGATGACGCGCTCGTGGCGTCGGAAAAGATCACCGGCATGAGCGATCGCGGCCTGCGCCGTCTGTTCGACCGGCTGGTGGAGCTCGGCGCCGTTCGTGAGCTCCCCGGCCGGCGCGCCTTCCGCATTTACGTGCTTCGCGCGCGAGACGAAGGAAAGGCCGAACGGACGACGGTCGTCCGTTTGACTGGGAGCTGGACGAGCTGCTGCCGGAAGCCCGCTGGCACGAATGGATGAACCGCGTCGAGGCGACGATCTTCGCGGCCAAACGAACCGGTCGTCCGCGAAACGCCGGCGCGGATCGTTGGCAGAAGTTGCAGTATCGACCTTCTCATCGACGATATTCGCGAGGAACCGCGCGGTCGGCCCTACGATCTGGTCGCCGTCCCGGCGGCTGGAGACATCTCACTCGGCCGGCCTATGCCGACGCCATCCGCGCGGCCGTTGGTAAAGCTGGAGACCCGCATTAACCCTGCCGGTAGGGATGGAATTGTGATTCACTGCTTGTGTCGTGATTTGGAGACGGGACGATGGAGCAGCGGTCGCTATTGGGGCTTTCGGAACATCTCGACCGGCTGAGCAAGAATGGTGATCCGCTCGAGGTTCTGGAGGCGACGGTCAACTTTGAGTATTTCCGTGACTGGCTGGTCGAAGGACTTGGCTATGGCGAGGGTGGCAAGGGTGGTCGCCCGCCGTTCGATCCGGTGTCGATGTTCAAGGCGCTGATTTTGCAGGCGCAGCACAATCTGAGCGATGCCAGGATGGAGTTCATGATCCGGGACCGGTTGTCCTGGATGCGGTTTCTCGGCTTCGATCTTGGCGTCCCGACGCCGGACGAGAACACGATCCGGCTGTTTCGCAACAAACTGACCGAGACCGACACGTTGAAGCGGGTGATGAAAGCCTTCGACTGGCAATTGCACAAGAAGGGCTACATCCCGATGTCGGGTCAGATCGTCGATGCCTCGCTGGTTCCGGCGCCGAAGCAGCGCAACACCGAAAGCGAGAAGGCGGCGATCAAGGCCGGCAAGAGCGCCAGGGAAATCTGGCCGGACGAACCGGCGAAGGCGGCCCAGAAGGATACCGACGCACGCTGGACGCTGAAGATCGGCGGCAAGGTCCGCTACCGGCAGGACGGGACGCCTCTGCCGCAGATCGCCTTGCCGGTCTTCGGCTACAAATCCCATATCGTCATAGACCGACGTTTCGGCTTCATCCGGGAGAGCGCTGTCACTTCGGCGGCACATGCCGACGGTCGCATGCTGTCGAAACTGGTGACGACGCAGAATACCTCGTCCGAGGTTTGGGCCGACAGCGCCTACCGATCGCAAAAGAATGAGAAATGGCTGTCATCGAAAGGATTGGTCAGCCGCATTCATCGTCGCAAGCCGGCCGGACACGCCATGCCGCAGCCTATGGCGCGCGCCAATGCCGCGAAGTCGTCGGTCCGTGCGGCGGTGGAGCATGTGTTCGCACACCAGAAGAACCGGTTCGGCCTGTTCATTCGCACCATCGGCATCGCCCGAGCCGAGGCGAAGATGCTGCTCGCCAACATCGCCTACAACTTCGATAGGCTGATCTTCCATGAGCGGGCCAAAGCCGCGGGATGACTCTGTCCGCAATCGCGGAACCGGCTCAAATCGACCTGACCTGGCTGCGAGCCCACAGCCAAAAGGCCGCCAAATCACCCCAAATACCGGCCTTGCAATATTCTCAGCGCCAATCCGCCAAACCAAACCGGGTTAATGCGGGTCTCCAGGTGAGAAGGCGACCGACCTGACGCCGTGTCAATGACCGTGGAAACGGGACCCTGTATTTTCGCCGAGTAATGAAAAATCACAACGCAGCCAAAGTGCTAGTGCTGATGTGCATCGCCTACTTCCAGCCGTTCATCCGCGGAGAACTGTCGTCGTTTTTCGGCAAGGAGATTTCGCGCGACCTGATCGGCCATCTGCGCGGCGCAAAGCTGATTGCCTCAGGGCCGGGCGCGCCCTAGACCTACGTCACGACCAGAGTTCCTGGTCGAGTTCGGTCTCGACACGCGGCGCGATCTGCCGGATTTCGAGGCGCTTGAGGACGCCGGCTTGCTGTCGAAGGAAAAGCTGCTTGCCGGCGACATCATGGCGGAGTTAGCCGATCAGCTCACGCCCCTCGGATCCTCCACATCGACACGCAGAAGTCTGCGTTGATAAGGGCGAGGTCGACGGCGAACCTGGCGAACTGGATGCCAGCCTCACCGCCGAGGCCGTTGATGTTGTCGTAGGTATCCTATGCCAGCCCGGTTGTGTTGGCGCGAAAATAACCCGACAGTATCACCCTGGTGTTCAGCTTGGTGAAGACCCCGTCCGAGAGCAGAAAACGGTCGTCGGCGACGTTGAAGTCGAGGATCGTTACTTTCGACGAGCCGAGTTTTATGTTGAAGGCGAATGTGTCGGCGCCACCAAGCCCGCGCAGCGTGTCATTGCCTTCGCAACCCTCCAGCCGGTTGTTGCAGGCATAGCCTTCAAGCCCTACGGCCTGAAGACCACGACATCCTCGCGGCCTACGGGATCGGCATGAATGGGCATTTTCCAGGCGGCTGGGGCCGCTCCATAGTAAGCGCCCGGTCATGACCGCCTTCCGTAGTGGTGTTCGGATCGGCTAACGATCGGGCTCGGGATGCTGAAGATGGTGTCCATGAGTGGGGCTTAATGGACACGATCCCGTTGGACGGAATGATTGGCGGGGATCTTCGGGGCGAGACAGCGCCCGCACGCCGGCGCAAGTCCTATACCCTCGAAGAGAAGCAGC
>NZ_JBEBMH010000034.1:0-60225 GCF_040081985.1 Mesorhizobium yinganensis
CACATCATGCCTTCGAAGTAGAGCCGGTTGTCTTGTGCCGGCCGACACCCGCGTCCGCGCTCAGGCGGCAGCAAAGGCCCGATCAGCGCCCATTCCTCGTCCGTCAGTCCAACGCGTTCGCCCAAGGCTCCCTCCAAAAAGAAGCCTTGAATCAAAACCGGATTCCTCAGTCAACGTTTGTCCACGAGCGCTAGCATGACCATTCGGGACACTAACGCGGACTATATTGAAGTCGAGCGGCGCGCATTCATGGAGACCAGCAACCCGATGCATGTATGGGCTGCATTTCGCTTCGCACGGGTGGTTAGAGCCGAAATACCTGATTGGGTAATTGCCTACCTTGATCTCGCGTCGAAGCGGCTGTTGGCGTTGGCTGTTGAAGAAGAACAGAAACATGCGCAGGCGAAGCAGGTAGGAAAAAGACACGTTACGGATGTGAAGCGCGTAGCTCCGGCATTCTTTATCAAGGCTTCGCACCTCGCTGGATATCACGACAATTGGGTGACGTATGGGATGAACGTCCGACATCTCAAAAAGCAGAAACATCAAGAGACATATGCGATCGACCACGTTGCCGATCACTTCGGAGTCAGCGCCTCCACGGTTCGACGCGCCTGGAAGCAGTACGAAAAGCTCTATCCAGGAGACGCCATTTTTCCCGAGGACGCGGTTCTTTCAAAAACTCGGCCAGATTCTGAAACCTAATCCTTTTGCCCTGCCCGTTTTTTTCTGAATATTGGGAAGCCGTTCAACCGGAACGGCATAGTTAACCGTGTCGCCGTTCCAAGACAGAGGAACGGCAATGTCCGAAATCCCTACCCTTATTTCCATGAATGACGCCTGCGCGCTGACTTCGCTCAGCCGCACGGCGATTAACAAATGGCGCGCCGCAGGCCAGTTTCCGCAGGCGGTTCCGCTGGGCGAAAAGCGCGTCGCATTTGTCCGCGCGGAGGTTCAAAAGTGGATTAGCGACCGCATCCGCGCCCGCCAGCCGGAGGCCGCGTGATGCAGAGCGACCTTCAGCCCGATGAATCCGTCGCTGCCGCCGGACGCTGGCTTGCTAGTGATCCTGCCCGCGCCGGCGCGATCCTCCCCGAAATCAAGACCCGCTTCGGCTTGACCACGCCCGAGGCAATCGAGGCGATCCGGCTGGCCAACGCCATCCGCCGCGAAACGGGAGGCGCCCATCATGCTTCCTGAAACCGGAAAACCCGTCGCGGTCCAGGCGACGGGCTTCCAGAATATCGACATGCTTGGCAGCGAGTTCGATGTTCCGGAAGATACCCTTCAAACCCAGATTTTTCAAGCGTTTCGCGTCCAGAAGCACCAGCCCGGCATCTCTCTGCCGGCGGCGCGCGTCGTGGCCGAGCACGCTTTCGGGAGGGCGGCATGACGACCGAGAACGCTACTCCCACGAAGATCACGAGACAGGCGAAATGGCAGGCAGCCAATCCCAAAGCTCGCTGGGCGCACATGGCGCTTGCGTCGGCCCTCCGGCGCGGCCTGATAGAAAAAGGCACCTGCGAAGTCTGCGGCGCCGCCGAGGTGGACGGGCACCACGACGACTATGACAGGCCGATGGCTGTCCGCTGGTTTTGCCGAGGCCATCACAAAGCTGAGCATCGCCGGCTCCGGCAGAACGGCGGCTCCGGATGATTTTACAGCAAGCCGTAAAACAGGTCCGGAGCCGGGGCTACATCACGGACTATAACCCCCAGGCCAAGACCCAGCGCCTTCTGGACGATGTCCAGAAGGTTCTCGCCGAGTACCGCGAATATTGGCCGCTGTCGTGCCGGCAGATTTTCTACAGGCTGGTCTCGACGGTCGCCTCCTACCCCAAGACGGAGGTCTTCTACGGGAAGCTCTGCCACCATCTCGCCAATGCCCGACGGGCGAGCGTCATCCCCTTCCATGCGATCCGCGACGATGGGGTGATGACATACGGCCTCGATCACTATGATGACGAAGACGACTTCCGGCGCCGGGTCCGGGAGATGGGCGACAACTACAAGCGCAACAAGCTCGCCGGCCAGGACTTCCACATGGAGGTGTGGTGCGAGGCGGCCGGCATGTTGCCGCAGATCAGCGACGTGGCCGAGCCGTTCTCCGTGCAGGCGTTCTCGTCCAGCGGCTTCGACAGCCTCACGGCGAAGAAGCGGTTGGCTGACCGGATATGCGCCAAGGGCAAGCCGGCCATCATCCTGCATCTCGGCGACTTCGATCCGAGCGGCGTGTCGATCTTCGACAGCGTGGCCGAGGACGTGACGGCGTTCGTCGAGGCCGATCGGCCATGGGCCACTGTCTATGTCCGATTTGAGCGGGTCGCACTGACCGCCGGGCAGGTGCGAGAGTACAATCTGCCGACGGCGCCGCCGAAGGCCACCGACACGCGCAGCAAGGGCTGGAGCGGCGATACCTGCCAGTTGGAGGCGCTGCCGCCGAACGTCATCGCCGAGATTCTGCGCGAGCATATCGAGGGCCACTTCGACGCCGCCATCTTCAACCGTGAACTCTACATCGAGCAGAAAGAGCGCCGCAGCATCGCCTTGGCTCTCCCGGCTCCGGGGGGTGGCTGATGGCGGACAACGGCCGCGCCAGAAAGGGTAAGCGCACACAAATCGCCGGGCAGTTCGGCTGGCGTCTCATCGAGATGTACGAGTCGCCAGCGTATCGTGTCCTGTCGAAGTCCGGGCATCTTGTCCTGGCTCGGCTCGAAATCGAGATCGCTCATCACGGCGGCAACGACAACGGCAAACTGCCGACGACGTTCGATCAGTTCAACGAATACGGCATCCATCGGAATTCCATCGCTCCGGCGATCCGCGAGGTCGTCGCATTGGGCTTTGTCGAGGTGACGGAACGCGGCCGCGCTGGCAACGCCGAATGGCGCCGGCCGTCAGTCTATCGCGTCACGTATCGGCCGACAAAATTGACCGACGCGACGGACGACTGGCGCAAAATCAAGACTATAGAGGAGGCCGAGGCAATCGCTGCGGAGGCCCGGAAGGAAACAAAACTCCAGTATCGAAAAGCGTACCAAGGATTGGTACGGAAACCGAACCGCTCAGAGCCGTTTCATAGTACGGAAACCGATACTACAGGCCATAGTACGGAAACCGATACTACCTCTATATCTCGGGGCGATAGCGTCGAAGTGCAGGCCGGCGCGCAGCCAACCCAAACGGCACGCGCGTCCGGCCTGCCGCACAACGGGCACGCGCTCGTTGGCCTTCAGCCGATCGGTGAGATTTCCGACGCCCTGAAGCGATCCACCATCCTGAAAAAGGCGGCAGATGAAAATCGGCGGCTTGCCCGAAAGATCGGGGGCGCCGGATGAAAGAGCAACCACGGAAGCCGGGCGAAAGTCTCACCGACTATCGGCGGCGGCTCGCACGCAACAAAAAGAGCCGGGACAAATACAGGCGCGACACGCGCGGCGAGCGAATGGTGCAGTTTCCCGTCACCGACGAGCAAATCATTTTCATGATCGAAACGAAGCAATGCACCAAGGAACAGATTCGAACGAAGGCCGGACTTTCCGAAGTCGTAAGGCGAACGTTTTCTAACCGGTTAGATAGGTAGATCGGCAACCTGATGTTAGATTTAGCGAAGAAAGGTAGGACTATGCTTGCAAGGCTGAAGCGAAAGGAAACAGAGCCGGTGGCCGAACTGTCGCCGATCGACGCGGTAGTCATGCCGCGCAAGCCGGATAGAATCCGGGCACTCGACGCCGCCGCGCAGGCCGCGCACGCCGACTTGGAAAGCGTCCGCGCTCGCCATCGCGAGGCGTCTCGGCAGTTATCCGGGCAGATGGCCGGGCAGGCGCCGACGATTACCAGAACCGAAGTTGACGAGATCGGGCGCGAGATCGCCGTTTTCGAAGCCAAGCACGCCGAGGCCGTCGCCGCCGCGCTCGACGCCAAGGTGGCGTTTCAGGCCGAAGTCGACGCCGCGCTTGACGAGCCGTTGAAATGGCTGGCCGGCGAACTTTCCCGCATCCTCGACCAATTAGACGACCTCGCCGGCAAAGGGGCGTGTTTGCATTCGAACTGCGTGATTGTCGGTGTCGAGGCACCGAACACGATGGCGGGCCTTTCCCGGCATTTCATTGAGCGATGCGTCATTCCTGGCCGGCAAATTCTCGGCATGGTGAAGGATCGCCCGGCGCGGAGAGGGATTTTGCCGAAGTGAGCGAGATCGAGCAACGCCTAGAGGCATTGGAACGCATCGTCGGGGACTTCCTGCCCGAACCCCTGCGACGGCGCGAAAACGTCCTAGAACAGCCGGCATGGATTAGGGCGATGGTCCGCAATCGCCGGGAGCCGCCGGAAGGCATCGCCGAGGTTCGCATCATCGGCGAGGTGGACTGGACTATGGCGACATCCGTGCTGGACGGGCTGGACGCCGTGCGAAACGCGAAAGAGCTTCGCGTGGTGATCGACACGCGCGGCGGCGACTACCATGCCGCCATGCGCGTTTATCGTGGCATACGGTGGCATCAAGCCGAAACCAAAACCGCGCTGATCGGAAGCAAATGCCAATCGGCTGGCGTGGTGGTGGCGCTCGCTTGCGACAGGCGGGTTATGCGGGCCGATAGCAGTTTTTTCATGCACCTTGTTTCGGACATTCCCGGCGAGGCCGACCGCTGGACGGTTCGCCGGCATATGCAGGCAAGCCGCGCACTTCAGGCGCTCGACTCGGAGATGCTGAATATGTTCGCCGATCGCACTGGCGCGGCGCTCGACGTGATCCTGGCCGAAGCGTTGAAGGAACAGCCATCGGAACCCGATTGGTTGATGCGGCACGGATTTGTGCACGAGGTGGTCGCATGACTTCCAGAGCCTTTTCGCTGATAGAGATTAAATCCTTCGATGAAGAGGAACGCATCCTAACCGGCATCGCCACCACGCCGTCGCCTGACCGCGTGCTCGACGTGGTGGAACCTTTGGGCGGCAAGTTTGTGTTGCCGCTGCCGTTGCTGTTGGACCATGACCGGCTTGCACAAGTGGGGCATGTGTTCGAGGCGCGGGCGACACGGGAAGGCATCGCCTTCAAGGCGCGCATTGCCAAAATCGAGGAACCGGGGCCGCTAAAGGACTTGGTGGACATGGCGTGGCAGGCCGTGAAGCACAAGCTTCGGGCCGCAGTCAGCATCGGCTTTCGGGCGCTTCCCGGCGGTGCCGAGCGGCTGGACAGTGGCGGAACCCGGTTCAAGCTTTGGGAGTGGCTAGAGCTATCGCTTTGCACGATCCCGGCGCACGCCGAGGCGCTGATTCTCACAAGCAAGTCGATCGACGCCACGACAATGGCGGCGCTCAAATCCATAGACACCAAATGGAAGCCGCCGGCTGAAACCGAACCGGCGCGCAAGCCGCATACGGTGGTGAGGCTTGACGGCACAAGGCCGGAGCCGGCGAAGCCTGTGACGCCGACGTCCGAACCGACAACGGAATGGGGCTGGAAGGTGGCGCAGATCGACGCCGAGATTGCCCGCATCAAGACGCTGCACCACGAAGCGCAAAGACAGTTCGAAATCGAGAACACCAAGGCGGCACCGCATTTCAGCATCTCGGCGACTGACGATTGGTATCACAAGGCGGAAAAATACGAGCAGCGGCTTCGCGAACTGCGCTCGGTTCGGGACAAATTGGAAACGGAGGGCGACCTAGGGAACATCGAATGGGGCGAGCCGGAGGAGTGGCGACGGCGAAAGGTTCGGGCAGCACCCGCGCCGGTGCAAAATCCAGCACCTGCCGCCGCTGCTTCTGACGATAGGAAATGGCACGACATTGACGACAATCTGAAGGAGCCGCCTGACCCCTACGGATTGCGGACAAACTTGGCTGAAAACCAAGAGAAGATAGACGCGGCATTCGAACAGTTTGGCGACTTTTACATCAACCATCAGCGCAAGTTCTGGAAGGACGCCGGGGCCAATCCCGACATGCTGGTGGCTCTCGAAACGTTTGCAATCGCCATAGGAACGCTTGACGGCGTTGTGCAGTGGTATGCGCATCGTCACGTTGAAGCCGAGCAGCGCATTGCCGCGCTAGAACAACAGTTCGCCGCCGCCGCCGGGCCGTTGAAGCAACTCGCCGACCGCATCGAAGCCGGCGAAGGCCGTTTCATGGCTTGGAAGGGCGTTTGGCATCCTGACCTTTCCTACAAGGCCGGGCATTGCGTGACCTGGGCCGGCTCGGCGTGGCACGCCGACCGCGCGAGCAAAGGCACGAAACCCGACACCATCGGCGAGGAAAAGGCGTGGTCGTTGGTCGTCAAACGCGGACGCGACGGAAGGGACGCCAAATGATGCTTCACGATCCTATGACGATTGCCGGCGCCGACAGCAGCGACCAGCTATTCGCAACCATGAAGTTGTGGACGTTGCGCTTTATTGAGGGCCTAAAACGCCTGCCGTCCGAGCGAGAAGCCCTGATCCTTTGGGCCAGTGTGCAGCGTGCCGGCGGTGTGCCAGAAGCCTGCATAGAACCGCAGGAACATCGGCATCTGACTATCCAGCAAATGGGCGCTATCGACATCCGCTTGTCCGACGATGGCCGAACCGTCATCTTCGATCGGCACATGCACCCAGACGTGAATAGCACGTACCGCGCAACGCTGCCGATGCCGACCACGATCACGTCAACCGGGCTGCTGCGCATAGACGAGTTCGCGTCGGTCCTGCCGCATCTCTCTTGGCGACCGGTGGTGAACACATGACCATCATCAAGGCAGACCAGGGGGGCGGGGGTTCCGAAGTCGGATCGATTGCGGTCCTAGACCCGCGTGCCCCCTGCATTTCCATTCAGACCTCCCCGGTTAGTCCCGCACGCGCGAGGAGGACCGCCTGATGGGAGGGCGAGGACGCAAGAGTGCCGCCGAACTGGCCCTCGTCGGTGGGACCACTGTGCAGAAACCATTGACCATCCGCCGGCCAGGGGCGGCCGAAATTCCTTCCGCACCCTCGCACCTGGCGCCTGCGACGAGGAAGTGGTTCGACAGCATCGTTTCGGACTTCGATCTGGAAAGCTGGCACCTGCGTGTGCTTATCGCTGCGGCCGAAGCGTGGGATCGGAAGGAGGAAGCGCGAAAGGCGATCGCTGAGTTTGGATTGACGTTCAAGGATGACAAAGGCGGCGTCAAAGCTCGGCCGGAAGTTTCGATAGAGCGCGATGCGAGAATTGCCTTCATGCGCGCCGTCCGGGAATTGGACCTGGATACCGAACCACCCGCTGAAGGCCGTCGCCCACCCGCACTCCGAAGCAATAGGGGCTGACGATGCCGATCAAACGCCGCCGCTCGAAACGCAGAGCCGAAGGACTCCCAGAGGAAGTCGAGGCGCACCTTCTCGGCGACCCCGAGCATCGCTACCTGTTCTTCTACGACGATCACGAAATCCGCTTCATGTGGGACGATTTCCGCGATGTGCTGCTCGGCGACTGGATAGCCGAACATCCGGGCACACGGCCCTGGGCGTGGTGGAAATACGACACCTTGGAAAACCGGCTCAGGATCGGTGGGAAAGGAACGGCAACGCACGATGCGCTCGCCGCCGTGGCGGCGAGGTTCGAGATGGGCCTTCCGGCGTGCGGCTACGTCGACCGGTTCCTGCACGACTATTACAACGGCGTTGCGGTCGACATTCGCGGCAACTGGATCGTCAACGGCTACAAGCCCGGCGATTTCGTTGCGGAAGTCTACGACCCCGCCGACCCGCCGACATTTGAGAGCGAGGTCGAATACCTGGCTCGGCTCGGTCTTCTGTTTGATGGCGAGGCCGCACGATGCCAGTGAAACGACGTACCGCCAAGCGGCGCCAGCAGATTAACGCGGATGCCGTCGCTGCATTCGTCGCCGGTGACGAGGCCGCCCTTCGTGACGCCATGTCCCTGTCGCCATGGGAATTTCCCACATTGCCACCGCTCAACGAGGCCTCGCCCTGGCCGGAAGGCTCTGGTGGCGCGGCTTGGTGGCCGGAGGGGCAGGAATTGCATCTGGCGCTGATGGAGGCCGCTCAATGAGCATCGAAGCTGCCACCCGCATCAGCGAAATTGTCGCCGAGGTTTTGACCCGAGGCCGTGCGTCCGACCTGGACGAGGAAATGGTTGGCTGCGGGCTTTTGGGCGGCGTGCTCGACATCGCGAAAAGGTCGGGCCGTCCCGAGCACTGGGCGGAGATTTTCCGGCGGTACGCCGCACTGCTGGCCGCAGAAGAAGGAACCGCATGATGGCAACGGAAGACACTAGCCTCATTCTGAGCATTTCCGCCGACCTTGCGCAGCTTCAGCGCGCGCTTAAGCGGATGGAAACGGATACGAACCGCTCAACGCGCGCTGTTGAGAAGCAGTTTGCAGAGATGGGCAAGAATGCCGAGCGCGCGGTGCGTGCGTCCACCGGGCGCATCCAGTCAATGCTGGCTGGTCTGAAGGACGCCGGCACCGGCCTCGCGTCTGGCCTTGCGGCTGGTCTCACTGTGCAAGCGTTCACACGATTTGCCGACAGTGGCACCCGCGTCACGAATGCATTGCGCGTCGCTGGGCTGGAGGGCAAGAACCTCAGCGACACGTATGAGCGGCTAGGCAAGATTGCACTCGCCAACGGCGCGTCTTTCGAGTCGGTGGCGAACCTCTACGCCAAGGTTTCGCAGAACGCCAAGACGCTCGGCATCAACAGCAGACAGGCGGAAGAGTTCACGCGGCGTATCGCGGTAGGGCTTCGGGCGTCGGGAACTGACGCACAGGCTGCCAGCGCCGGCATACTGCAGTTGAACCAGGCTCTTGCCTCGGGCGTGCTGCGCGGCGACGAATTCAACAGCGTTGCGGAAAACCTGCCTGTCGTGGCGAAGGCCATAGCGGACGGTCTCGGCGTCACGGTCGGCAGACTGCGGGAGATGGCCTCGGAAGGCGAGCTTGACGCCAAGACGGTGTTCGATGCCTTCATCAAGGGTTCTGAAGGTCTGGATGCACAGGCTGCAAAGACAAGCGCAACCTTCTCGCAGGCTTTCGAGAATATCACCACCGCGCTCACCATAGCGATCGGCGAGTTCAACAGCGCCACAGGGGCATCCAAGGGATTTTCCGAAGCAATCACGACTGTTGTCGCGCCTGCAATCGTCTCCTTGGGTGAGGTGGTGGCCTACAACAATCAGAAAATTCAGGAGTTCAGCGACTGGCTCGGCCGCGTCACCGGCCTGCGCGCGGTAGGCGACGAGATCAGGGAATTGGCCGGCGAACTCGGCAACTCTACCAACCCTCTCATTCAGGCCATGCAGGCGGCAGAGGATCAGTCACGGCAGTTGCGGGCGGCACTGTCTGCTGATCTCAGCGCTATTTCGTCCGACTACGACAAGGCGATGGCATCACTACAAGCCACGGGTCAGGGTGAGGTAGCTTCAGGCATAGCGAGCGAGTTCGAGCGGCTGGCCCAGAAAGTCCGTGAAGGAACTTTCACCGTTGAGGATTTCGATACCGTAATAACCAAACTTGCCGACACCGGGAACGTCGCGGCGGACAAACTCGCCGGTCGGCTTGAACTGATACAGGCGAAGTTCGCCGAGGCCAGCGCTGCCGCTCAGAAGTCATTTGAAGAAGCCGGCAGGGCTCTGGTCGAGGCTTTCGGAACGAACGCAATCAGCGTCATAAACACGCTCATAGACAAGATCGGCAATGCCTTGCCTGCATCGGTCAGCCGATTCGGAGCCTCGCTGAGGGAAGCTGCCAGACTTGCCGCGATGCCAGAGGGCGACAGGCCCACAGTGCCGTTGCCAGCCGAGGTCTCAGTCACGCCAGAACGGCGCGTCGATCCGTACTTTGATGGTCAGTCCTCATCGAGGTCAGACAATAGGCTAGCCACGGAAGCCAAGCGCGCCGCCGATAAACTGAACGACGCGATTGCTCGCCAGACGGCAACGGCTGTCGACGCGGTGACGCAGTACATAGGCCAGAACGAGAATGCCAATCGAGGATCGATCAACGCTTTCCTGAAGGCCGGCGGGGTCGATTTAGACGCGGCTACCTCGGCATGGTGCGCTGGCTTCGTCAATTCCGCGCTGGCGCAGGTCGGCATCAAGGGGACGGGTAGCAACGTCGCCACGGATTTCCTGAACTTCGGTAAGGCCGTCAATCTCTCAGACCTTCAGCGCGGCGACATTCTCGTCGATCCCAACGGGCGCGGCGCGGGTCAGACAGGCGGCCACGTAGGGTTTGCCACCGGGCAAATCAGGGCGACGGCGGAAGGTATTGCACAGGTCGAAATCCTGTCGGGAAATGCTTCGGATCAGGTATCGAAGGACTGGATCGACGCATCTCAGGTGGTCGCTCGCAGGGCGACAGATGCATTCCAGTTGCCCGCGAATGCACTGGATAACCTGACGGCAAAGTCAGCCGAAGCGAAGGCGGCAACCGACGCTCAAACTGCCGCGCTAAAGGCGCAGGATCAAGCCTACGAAAACCTTGGGCAGATTGCGTCGACGGCGCTCAATGGCATTGCTACGGCTCTGGCTGACGGCAAGATCGAGGGCGAGGAAGTCCTTCAGATCATCACCCAGATCATCACTCAGCTTCTCAGTATGCCGCGTGTTCCTGGTGCTGGCGGCGGTGGTGGATTGTTCGGTGGTCTACTTGGTGGCGGGGGCAGTGGGGGTGCAGGCGGATTGCTAGGTGGCCTGATCATCCCCGGCATCTTGCACAAGGGCGGGACTGCTGGTGTTGACGGCTACAATCATAATCGGTTCGCCATGCCGGCAGATTTTGCAGGTGCCCGCCGCTACCATGGCGGCGGCATTGCCGGCAAACGGCCGGGCGAAATTCCTGCATTCCTGAACCCCGGCGAACTGGTGATCCCGAAAGGCGGCTTTGGCCGTGGCCGCGAGGCCGGGGCGCAACCCGTCAGCATCAACGTGAACGTCTCAGGTGCGAACGGCGACGATCATGTCGTGAAGCTTGTCAAGCAAGGCGTCCAGCAAGGCATCAAGCAGTACGACAAGGACATCAACAGAAGCTTCGGCGCCCGAATGGCGAACGCGCAGGCTCGGCAACTGTAGGAGGCATCATGCCGCAGGTTTTGGGATTAGTCGGGCTTTTAGGTTCGCTGGTTACGACCGCCGTGTCGGGGCTTGGCGCACCCGCCGGGCCGCTGACGGTGGAAACATCGAATATGACCCGGCATCGGTGGCCGTATCCCGCAACGACGCGGCGGACCCTGTTCGATGCCGTGTTCGGCGGCACGGCGGGATTTGAGAATATGGCGGCTATGCGCGCAATTCTGGAAGCTGCCGCCGATCGGCCACAGGCGGAACTAGACGCCGCCGCAGCCGCCGCGCTCGCCGCCGGGAACCCTATTCCGGCATATGACCGGGAATGGCCGATTACCGGGCGCTGCATTGCCCGCGTGATCGGCGAGGACGTTGCCAAGGTGATCGTTGACCCCGACGCGCCTATTCGTGCCGGCGACGTTGTGTTCTACGCGGTGCGCGGCACGCCCGCGTTGATGGGCAAGGTTTTCGCGGGACGGAAGGGCAACACCGTGTCGGTTTGGGCTTCCGAGCCGGATTTGCTGATCCACTACGACGCCGGCCACATTCTGCACATGGAACGGGTGATCGCCATCGAGGACGGCGCCGGCAAGTGGTGGCCGCTTTCGCCGGTTTCCTTTCCGGCGCTGAAAAACTTCGACGCTTTCGAGCCGCCGAGACTGCGAAATCTTCAATTCGCGCTCGGCATGGTGCTTGCCGACATTGTCGAGACCGCGCGGACGCTGCCCGGCGAGCCGGCGCACAGGCCGTTATTCCGGGCTGCCTGAACGGCGGCGCGCCGTTACGCTCGGAACCTTCATGAGCGTTGCTTGTTTCGCTGACAGGTCGCGAGGCCCTCCGCAATGGTAATTTCGCGACCCGTGGTTCACCCCACGAATGAGCCCGTCGCGTTTAGCCTTAGACGCGGCGGGCTTTTTTTGCCTCGTTCAACATAGGTTAATTCGTCGACACGAGAATGGGTGTTCGATGATCATGTTGCCGGCTTTTGCCAAGGGCGCCGGCACTTGGAAGCGACCACAGGTGCTTTCGCCCCGAATGGAGGCGAGGCCATGTGCTCCATCTCTAATTCCAAGACTCAATCTCATGGTGTTGAATTGGTCGAGGGCTACGGCCATTGGCTGGTTCGGGTTGTCGAGGAAGGCCGCGAAACCCGTGTCGCTGACTTCGAAGTCGAAGATTATGCGATTTCCTTTGCAGAGGGCCAGCGGATGCGGCTGGGGCTGAAAGATTTTAAACGCTGTTAGCGGCGTCGAAGCCAAACTGACTTAAATTGCAAATCTGCCTCAAAAATGTAGGCGCCTGTCTCGTCGCGGACCTTCACCCAGAAATCGCGCTCCGGCCCGTTCGGCAACTCGTCGTGGGCCATCTCCGGAAGCGCCCTGACCGCATGGTCAGCCACCAAGTTGTCGTCATCGAGTTCGATGCCAATCTGGTCATGCATGACGTCCTCTCCGTCACAGACATCGAAATAGTAGCGAGGCATTCTAAGTATCTCCAACTTCAAACTAGAGCTTCATTTGCGGGGAATGTCGCGTGCCAAGCTGGTTCGAATGGCGCCGAGAAGATGGAGCGATCTGAGCATCGTTGCCGGCGAGTCTCCCCACTCAGCGGCGACCTCGACCTTTACTTCGGTGGCGGTCTCCACGATCTCGACCGCATCGGCGACACTTATGACCTTGCGAGCAATCAGACCGTGAACAAGGCTTTCAACAAGCAGCATCGCAGCCTGCCCGTGTGCATCAGGCCCGCGAAGTTCCATGTCCGCCTTAGGCGCGTTGTTATCATTGAAGATTTCGGTGGTCATGCCCGTTCTCCGGTTGGGCGAGAGCGATTTGTCTCTCAGCCGCCGGAGCCGGGATGGGGCCGACGATCACTCTATCCTACAGCAAATTAACCCTCTAACCATCACCTATATCAACATTCGATATTAACTTTGGACAATATTAATATCGATGGTTACGTGGGACTATCGGTCCATGACGAACCGCTTTGTCGAGAAATTGCTGAACTTTGGACCATTGAGCGACGAGGAGCGGTGGGTGCTCTTGGCTGCCACCTCTGATGCGCGGAAGGTTATTGCCCGCAAGGATTTGATACGCGAAGGCGATCGCCCCGGTCCTGTTTTTGTCATTCTGGACGGGTGGGCTTGCCGCTACAAAATCTTGCCAAACGGCAGTCGCCAGGTACTGGCATATCTCATGCCGGGGGACTGCTGCGACCTCCATGTCGGTTTGCTGGCTGAGATGGACCACAGCATACAAACCGTCACGGCAGCCTTGGTTGCGACGATCGACCGTCTGGAAATGGATGCAATCATGGATCGCCACAAGGGCATTGCAAAGGCAATGTACATCGCCCAGTTGGTCGACGAGGGCACCATGCGGGCGTGGATCACAAGCATGGGGCGCCGCAGCAGTATCGAGCGGGTGGCGCATTTGATGTGCGAGCTTTATTTGAGAGCGCGAAACATCGGCCTCAATGTTGATCCGCACGTGGCGTTCCCATTGTCACAACTGATGTTGGCAGACTCGCTTGGCATGACGCCCGTGCATCTCAATCGGGTGCTGAAAGAGTTGAGACGCGAGGGGGCTATGGACATGCAAAGAGGACGCCTGCTCATTACCGACCCCGGTAAGCTTATTCACATTGCAGGGTTCGATGCGAACTACCTACATCGGCGACTGCGCAGCGCCGCCTGATCTTTCGGCTTCTAATTGCTGGACGAACCCGTATCCGCCGGCGGTGCGGTTATCCCGCCTGGATTGTCGGCTGCGTTTCCATCGATCGTCTCGCCCCAAATCGCCACACCGCCCCAAACAACGCCTGCGAGCAAAAGCGATACAATCAGCACAAAAAGCACCTGAAGCCCCTCCGGCCCTGGCGCGCCTTGTCCGTGGTAATTGCATTTTCCATGAATGCTGATCCGATGCCGAGCGAGGGAAGTATCTCGTCAATGTCCTGATCGGCACATGGTTCCGGTTTGCCTCACGCACCAGCACCGCCGGGGGCTTTGAACCGTTTCGACAACTGATCGTTACGGCGATCTGCGGAGGAATTCATGAGCAAACGAGGACGAAAATTCCTGAATGACTGGCTCTCCGAGCATATCCCAATCGATGCCGAACCCGATAGCGTTCTCGCCAGCGAACTCGCCGATCGTTTACTTGTCGACGCGGAGGCCGCAGGCATTACGGAGGACGATATCGACGAGGAAGTTGACAGCGTTTTCCAAGCAGCCCTACGCTCGCTCAAGAAGCACAAGCGCAAAAAAAGAAAGGGAGGATGACGAGCGACGTGGTTGAGGGAAGAATGCTCCGCTGCATGGCGTGCAACACTGCTTTTGCTGGCCATCCCTGGGCACTGCATTGCTCCGAGGCTTGCCAGGCAATCACCCGCAAAAAGGCTGCGAAGCGCCGGAACCACCGTCGGGCGGCGCGACAGAGGGCCGAGCGGTCGGAGATAAACTGCGCCGTGTGCGGCGATCTCGTAGCGGCGCAAAGGCTCACCCGGCGCTATTGCTCCTCGCTATGTCGACAGAAGGCTTTTCAGGCTCGGCGGAGGGCGCCAGACCCTGGAAAGCAATCCCCGGCTGCGCTCTAACTCCTCCCCCGTGTTTCGATGGTTTTGAACTCGTCGAAGAACGTGTCTGCGATGAGCCGCAATTCCGCCGCCTCCCGTTGAAGCGCGGTACGTTCGTCCTTCGATAGCTCGTATGGAGGCCGATTGATGCGAGCACGGAGTTTCTCCATGCGACGCGTCCAAGCCTCAAGCTGGATCTTTGAGGGTATGCGCCGTTCGCTCATACGAAATTCTACAGCAAGCGCGGCGCCAATACGACAGAAATCGGAGCCCATAACGGACTCTTGACGACCCGCGCGAATGAGCGGACAGTAAGCGCACCGGTCGAGAGCTCGTAACTCCCGACCGGCACTTGTCACACGAAGCCCTGGCGGGACCTCGAATGACCACACCCTTAATAATCACGATTCGGCTTTCCCGCCATGGTTTCGGCAACCATGGAGGACGAAATATGCGTACCAATCTTTCCCGCCGCTCTTTGATCGCGGGCGGCGCAGCGGCTCTTCCGCTCGCCATCGCGCCGGCCGCGGCGAGCGTCATACCTGTCGAGGAAACCAATCCGCTTGACCGCGTCATCCGCATAGCGCGGGAACTGTCGCAAGCGCTCGCCGACTGGAACGGCGCGCTCTTTGGCGGCGGGCCGTGGGTAGCGCGCGTCTATCCGGCGGGAAGCCGCTCCCATCCCATTTCGCTGGAGGACAGCAGCGCCATGGGCTCGCCGATCATGACGCTGTTCGAGGAATGGGACGCGATTTATCGGCTCGGCTTTGAACAGTCCGGCAGCTTTTCGGACGAAGAGTGTGATGCCCATTGCGAACGCAGACGCGCCTTGGAAGAGCAGATGGAAGCGATCCCGAGCAGGAGCGCAGCCGACCTGGCCGCGAAGATTATCGCGATCACGGGATACGGGAGCTTCGAGTTCGCCCCCGACGTGCCCGCCAATATCGAGACGTGGAAAGAACTGGAACGGCTCGTCGGGCGGACACAGCCGGAACTGCGGGGCGTGTCATGACGGCCGACTATGTGCCGGTGGTGGAGCCGTTTGTTGTCCAAGACATCTTGGCGACTGACTTGGTGCGAGTCGAGGAACTGAAAGGGGGCCTGATGCGCTTCGTCTTCGCCGTCGACCAGTGGAACGGCGACATCATGGAAAAGACCGTCGTCTCCAAGGTCGTCATGAGCACCGACGCCGCGCGGGAGGCGGCAAAGAGCACCCTGCACATCACCGGCAAGCTCCTGATGCGCAATTGCAAGGAGTGCATCGCGCGAAGCTGCCACTAACCTCCCGACGTCGGGACGTTTCAGCCCGGCTGCGGAGACGTGGCCGGGCTTTAGCCTAAAGTCGTTGGTACCGGAATTGTGCGCGACGGCTCCAAATGCACGCTAGGCTTGGCGGCAGAATTCCGACGGGAGCAAGTATTCAAGGCCTGCCGTGATTTCGCCCGGCGTTACGGCACCCGCCGAATAAACTCCCATGACCATTTCGGATACTTGTTCTCGTTCGAACTCAGAGTCGAACCCCCGTTTTTGACAGAAGCTCTCAAACACTTGAGATAGAACTGCTAATTGTTCCGGGTTTGCTGAACGATTGGACCGCATTGCTTTCCTCCTTCCGACACGGCGAAAGCATGATCGTCTCTCCCAAGCGCCATGTGCCTGAAGTGCAGGCGCCATCTGAATTCTACAGCGGTCCTAGCGCCAGTCCTTATCATAGGTGAAGGTTTGGCCAATTTAATCGTTCGCGACAGCAGGCAACGACTCACCCCCTCGCGCATTGATTCGCCCGTGTCGAGTGTGAGTGCTGTGTCATGGTTGCAGGCGGTTGGTGGGATGGAACGGTCAAGGTGATGCTCGGCCGGAACGGTTCGACCCTCCACCACGTCACCAACAATTACCAGGCCGCCGACATCCTTCTCCACAAGTGGCCAACGAAGGGCGGCGCCAAGCAGCGAGCCGCACGCGAGGCTGTCGTGAAGGCTATGGAGCGGGCGCACGACCGGATGGCGCTGGCCAAGGCTCAGAAGGCGTTCGCCGAGGCGGCGAAAGAGGCGGACATCCTGGTTGATTGAGGAAGCACAATAATGCCATCGACGGAGAATCAACGCCACCGACCTTTGGTCCTCGCCGTCGCTTTCATGCTTGTCTTTGCCATCGTGGCCGTCGCCGGGCTCTGGGCCTTATTTGGAACGGTATGGGAATAAAAAATCCAGGTTATGGCAAACGATATGGCTTAGGCCAAAATCGTTCCTTAAGTCGCTGATATCATTGAAGGGCTGGCGGAGAGGGGGGGATTCGAACCCCCGATACCCTTGCGAGTATGCCGCATTTCGAGTGCGGTGCATTCAACCACTCTGCCACCTCTCCAAGCCCTTGAGAACGTTCACAAAATCGGAAAGGCGACTGTGGTTGAAATCGCCGGTTGCTACCGAATTGCTACCGAACGTCCTTGGACGCGCGCTTCTCTAGCGCGACCTGTAGGGCGTCGTCAACGCGCGATGCCGCATCTTCCTGCATTCCGGGCAGCACATGGCTGTACAGATCGAGGGTGACACCTACGCGGGAGTGACCCAACCGCTCGGATGCCACCTTGGGATGGACACCGTTGACCAGCATGTGGGTGGCATGGGCATGCCGCAGGTCGTGGAAGCGAACGCGCGGCAGTTCCATCTTGCCGACCACCTTCATCCAGTATTGCGTGAGGCTCCTCGGCTGGAGCGACTCCCCATCCTCTCGGGCATAGACGAAGTTCGCTTCCGTCTGCCGGATGCCGAGCTTCAGCAGATCCTCCGCCTGGCGCAGGCGGTGAACCCGCAACTCCTCCAGGACAGTCGGAGACAGCGCCACAGCGCGCCCCTTGCCCGACTTCGGCGGCTTGTACCGCACGCCCTCCTTAGTCTGCTCGGCGCTCTCGACGATTGACAGGCTTCCCTTGTCGAAGTCGACGTTACGCCAGCGCAGCGCGACGATCTCGCCGCGCCGAAGTCCGCACAGGACGCCGAGCACGATCGGGATAAGCATTCGGGTTCCGCGAACGCTCTCGACCAATTCGGCCGTCTGGGGCATGTCGTAGGTGTTCATGGTGCCGCGCTCGACTTTGGGCGGGCTCACGGCGTCGGCGGGATTGCGATTGAGCAGTTCCCACTTCACCGCTTGCGCCAGCGCGTGCTTGATCAGCCTATGCATGTAGACGACCGTGGTCGGCGCCAGACCGCCATTCCCTTTTCGCCTGCCGGATGCCAGTGCCGTCGCATAAGCGTCGGATATCTTCGCCGGCTTCAGCTTTGTGAGGATGATCTGCCCGAGTAGGGGCACGATGTTCTTGCGCACGATCTCCGAATAGCGCTCGTGGGTGCGCGGCGAGATTTGCGATTTCATGTGGGTGAGCCAACGCTCCAGATACTCCCCGAAGGTGAGTTTGCTCGGCTCGACGTAGGTTCCGCCGCGTATCTCGGCGATGAGCCTGGCGCATTCCTCCTCGGCCTTGCGCCGGGACTTCGTTTCGAAGGTGTGCCACTTGCGCTTGCGCTTCCCGTCCTCGTCATAGACGTCGAGGACAATCGCCCACTTGCCGGGGCTACGCTCAAAGACGTGGCCTTTCATTCGTGCTCTCCGTCGACAGTCCCGTGTTCTGTGGCTTGCTCCTCTTGAGCTATTCGCTCGCGCTCCAAAATCTTCGCTGTAAACTTTAGCATTCGATCAAGGTGTTCTCGCAGCCAAATTGCCTTGTCACTCTTGGGATCGCCCGCCTTCGCATTGATCCTATCAAGGCCCTCATTGTAAGCATCGATGATTTTTACAACTTCCTTCGTTTCCTCCGCGACTAGCCTGTCGGCCAATTTATGCCGACCGGGCCGCGCATAGTATGCAATTTGATTGAACATACCTACAAGTTCTACATGCAAGATGAATGCCCTATCGAACATATCATGAGTAACATCCGCATGATATTGGATCACATCTTCCGCACTCGGCTTTCCAGGCTCACCGATAGCTAGGTTGTGAAGCGCTTTAACGCTCTCTGTGTGTTCAACTGCCGCAGCACCATGCAGATTTACAGAATTATCGACGATAGTCTCGAATTCTCTGTCTACAGTCAGAGCAATCTTGCACAACCTTCTCACCGCGTCGGCCCTGGTCGCGATCCGGTTGTCATGCCGCCACTCATCGATCTGATCGAGTTCCACGTCGGAGAACATGATGGGGATGCGGTTCTCGCGGGGCTTAACCATCTTCGTCCCTTTTAGTCCCTACTTTTCCCCAGAGTATAAGAAATCGGCACAAAAGGCACAAGAGGCACTTGTCCGGCACATGACATAAACCTATAAGAAAAATCGGCACAAGTAGCGCCGGAAAGGTTCGATGACCCTCGACGAAGCTCTCACCCACGCAACCTTGCCAGTCCAAACGGCTGGCCATGTGTTTTTCGGATTGGCGCGTAATGCGTCCTACGAGGCCGCCAAGCGCGGCGACTTCGAAATCATCAAGATCGGCGGAAAGATCGTGGTGCCAGTGGCGCCAATCGCGGCCCGGCTCGGGCTATCGATGAAAATCGGTCAGCACTCATGAGCATCAAGGAGCAGTTCGTGGCGAGAAGCACGAAAGGCGCGCCTGAAAAGCTGACAACGCAGCCGAAGGTCGCGTCCACGCCGATCAACCTCAACATTTCCGACATTCGCACTGACGGCGGCACGCAGTCCCGATGGCAGTGCGATGCTGACGTTGTAGGGGATTACGCGGAAGCGATAGCCGGGGGCGCGACTTTCCCGCCTGTCACTGTATTTCACGACGGCTCTGCATACTGGCTGGCAGACGGCTTCCATCGGGTCGAGGCGCACGCACAGGCGGGGAAAAAGAAAGTCGCCTCAGACGTTCGCCAGGGTACGCGGCGCGACGCCGTCCTTTACAGCGTCGGCGCAAACGACACCCATGGGCTCCGACGATCCAATTCAGACAAGCGTTGCGCTATTGGCTGTCTTCTCGACGATCCTGAATGGTCGCAATGGTCTGACCGGGAAATAGCCCGACAATGCAGGGTTGGGCACCATCTAGTGGCCAAGGTGCGCGCCGAAACCGCACCCCTCTATCTGGGTGATCACCCAGATAGCCGCACCGTAAGTCGCGGCGGCAGCACCTACACCATGGACACGGCGGCGATCGGCAAGAGCGTGCCGCCGGCCGCGTCGGAAGCTCCTGCTCCGCCGTCGCCGCCATCGCTCGCCGAACAGGTCCGCGCCGATCTCCCGCAGTCGATCAAGGATCTCGAACAGGCCAAAGCCGAATGGCGCGCGAAATCCGACGCGGCGAAGCCGGCCCTTTACAACGGGCTGACTGCCAACCAACGCATCGCGGAACTGGAGCAAGCCGTCCGCGTCCTGGAGGACGACAACGAAGCCCTGAAGGCGGACAACGCGAGATTTTCCGACATGCGCGTCCAGTTCGAACAAGGCGGCTTCGACAAGGTCGTCGCCGGTAAGGACGAAGTCATTCGCGGACTGGAAACGCGGCTCTACCGGGAAAGCGAAGACAAGGCCGGCTATATGAGGCTCGCCAAGCATTGGGAAAATCAGGCGAAGAAACTCGGCTGGTCCAACGAGGCGGTGATCCCGCTCGACGACAAGGTCGCCTGATCAGTGTCGAGCGCGGCGGAGATCATAGCCCGCGTGCGGGAGTTGGGCGCGAACATCGTGCTCGAAAGGCGCGCGCTGCGACTCGTCAACAAGGCGAAGCTGCCGGCTGAGGCTCTGACCTTCATTGCCAAGCATCGGGCCGAGATCGGCGAATTCCTGCGCGACCAGGAAGACGAATTTGAAGAGCGCGCCGCGATCATCGAATTTGACGGAAAAATGCCGCGCGAGTGGGCGGAACAGTTCGCCGACATTCTCGTCCGGCGCCGACCGCCCGGTATCAGTGATCTGGACTGGTCATGGTTCATAACCCGATGCGGCCAAATTCTTGACGAAGCTCCGAATAGGAGCGCCGCTTGATCCGGGAAATCGAGCTGCGCGACTATCAGAAAGACGCGGTCGAGCGTCTTCGGGATGGAATCCGGCAGGGCCTTCGGCGGCAAATCCTTGTCGCGCCGACCGCGTTCGGAAAGACCGAATGCGCCGCGCACATAATCCAGCAAAGTCGCCTCAAAGGGTCGACCGCATGGTTCATCGTCGACCGCATCAACCTCGTCGACCAGACCAGCGAGCGCTTCGGCAGCTACGGCATCGATCACGGCGTCATTCAGGCTGATCACTGGCTGACCGCACCGGACAAGCCCGTCCAGGTGGCGAGTGCGCAGACTATCGCTGGGCGCAATGGAAGCGTTCCCAGACCTTATCGTGATCGACGAGGCGCACTGCCAATACAAGGCGATCCTCGAATTGGTCGAGCGTTCGAAACGGTCCAAGGTGATTGGCCTGTCGGCGACGCCATTCACCGCCGGCATGGCAGACCATTGGGACGGCGTCGTCAACGGTGCGACCGTCAACCAGCTCTTGAAGCTGGGGTATCTGACGCCGCTGAAGATCAAGGCGTGCGTCGCGCCAGACATGACCGGGGCAAAGAAAAATTTCCGGGGCGAATACGACGACGACGACTCGACGCAGCGCGGCCTGCGCATCGTCGGCGACGTGGTGCAGACATGGATAGAGCAGACCGGCAAGCTGTTCGGCGGACCGGTGAAGACGATCGTGTTCTCGCCCTCGGTCAAGCATGGCGAAGAGCTATGCCGGCAGTTCGCCGACGCCGGCTTCAACTTCCAACAGATTTCCTACCTGGATAGGACGGACAACGACCGGCGAGCGAAGATCAAGGAATTCCGCAAGCCTGAAAGCGCCATTCATGGACTGGTGTCCTGCGCTGTGCTCACCAAGGGCTTCGACGTGCCGGACGTGCTCTGCGGCATATCCTGCCGGCCGTATCGCAAGTCGTTCTCCTCGCATATTCAGGAACTCGGCCGCGTTATGCGCATCGCGCCGGGCAAGGACTTCGGCCTTTGGCTGGATCACTCCGGCAACTGCATCTCCTTCGCTGAAGATACCGCCTGGCTGTTCGAACATGGCGTCGACAGTCTCTCCGATGCGCAGAAGAAAGACAGCGAGGTCCGGGAGCCGGGTGAGAAGGTCAAGCAGAAATACTTCTGCGGCGATTGTGGGCTCCAGATGGAAGCCGGCTCCGATACCTGTCCGTCCTGCGGCTGGCAGCGGCCGAAGCGGGGCGAAATCCAGACTGTCGAAGGGACGCTTATCGACTTCGAACACAGCATCGCCGACGCCTACCAGCCACGAAAAGGGCTTCGCGCGGAATGCCTAAAGGATCCTCGTGGGGTCTGGAATGCGGCGCTTTCCCATTGCCTGATGAATAGCAAGCGCGATCCGGAAAAGCTCCGCAGATGGGCCTATGGGATTTGGCGTGGCATCTATCCGAATAGCAAACTGCCGTCCGGCCTGTATAGCGCGGCACCGAATGGCGGGGCCGTAACCAGCGACCAGTGGGGTTTGATCGATCGGGAAATCACCCGCTTCCGGCGGCAACGACGGGATGCGGCATGACGATCGACGAAGCTATCGCGGAAGCCTGTCAGCAAGTCGGCATCGTGCCGCCGCGCAACGGCTATCGTCCTGGACGCTGGGTGAAGACTGACACCCTGTCCGGAAAGAACGGCAAGGGTGACGGCAGGGTCATCGTCAATGACGTGAACGTCACCGCGTTCAACTGGCAAACTAATGAGACGTCGACTGTCTGGATGACAGGCGAGGTCACGGCGAAACAGCGCCGGGAGATCGCCCAAGAAATCGAGCGGGAGAATCGGCGGCGTGTCGAGCGGGCCGCGCGCGCTTCTGCGCTGGCGTCGCGAATGGTCGAGGCGTCGCGGCTCTCGACGCATCCCTACCTTGTCCGCAAGGGCTTCTCGGAAGAAAAGGCGCTGGTGCTCGGCGCCGCGGATGTGCTGCGGCTCGCTGCTGATCCAGCTCACAATTCGACCGGCGAATATCTGGTCTCGGCGGGCGGCGAACGGGCCATCGTCATGCCGGCCCGCATCGGCCACAAGATCACAAGCCTGCAACTGATCTGGGAAGACGGGACGAAGAAATTCATCTTCGGCGGCGCGATAGAATGCGCGTCGCACCGGATAGCAACCGGTGTCGACACATGGTTGTGCGAGGGCTTTGCGACCGGCCTTTCGCTCCGCGCCGCGCTTCACGGCTTAGGTCTCAGGAGTACCGTTCTATGCTGCTTTTCGGCGGCGAACGTGGCTGCTGTCGCGAGGCGTTTGTCTGATCGACGCATCTTCCTCGGCACGGACAATGACAAGCCGCTCCCGCAGTATGGCGGGCTTGGCACCGGGGAATACTTCGCCCGTCAGGCCGATCGTCCTTATGGCATGCCGCCGGTCATCGGAAACGACTTCAACGACATGCACCAGAAAGATGGCATCTTCGCTGTCCAGCGGGTTTTGACGTCGGTCATGGCCGGGAGATGCCCGGCATGAAGGCTGAACTGGATCGTTCTAAGGCGTCCTTCAAGCTCGATTTGATCGAGACGGCTAACGCGGACCCGATGCTGTCGCCAGCCGATTTCAAACTGCTGGTTGCCTACGTCTCGGTAATGGAGTGGCCTTCGTGCCGAACATGGCTGGCGTCTACCTTGGCGCAAGCGATGACGGGCCTGAGTGAGCGACAATTCAGGTCCAGTCGTGCTTGCCTGCGAGGCCAGAATGACGCGGGCCGCGCTTATCTGAGCACCGCCCGCCAAAGCGGCAAGATCGTTGCATACAGGCTCGCCAATCCATGGCGCGACCAAGCAAGGGCGCACGTCCCGGCGATGGTTGGCTATCACAAAGAGGTCGAGCGTCAGAAAAAGGCGGCGACAAGAAATCGAGCGTCCCGGCAGAATTTGCCGGGTCACGAACCTGATCTGTCCCGGCAAAATTTGCAGGGACAAAATGACGACGGTCCCGGCAAAATTTGCCGGTCTGTCCCGGCACAATTTGCCGCCTATTCCCCCTCAATGATTACCCCAAAGAAGAAGGATGCCCGACACGATGAAAACGGCGCCTTCTCGCTCGTGACCAACGACAACAAGAGGAAAATCGCATGATGACCGACTTGACGAATTCCCTCGCCGATCTGGCGGAACGTATTCGGGAGGCGAACGAAGCCTCGATCGCAGCGGAAGCGACGGCGATTGAAAAGGCGCTGGTCGCTGGCCGGCTGCTCTGCGACGCGAAAGAAGCGTGCGCGCATGGTGAGTGGGGGCCGTTCCTCGGTCGGGCCGGGGTCCATGAACGCCAGGCGCGGCGGCTGATGCAGATTGCCCGCTCCGGCCTTAAAGCGGACGCGGTGTCCGAAATTGGCGGCATCAAGGCAACGCTGGAATGGCTCGGCAAACGGGTCGTGCCGGCGCCGGACGAAGTCGTCTTCGTGTGTCGTGAAGACGCGGACACGGGCAATGGGCAGGCTCCGATCGCCTGCATCCTCCCGTCTGAGGTCGAGGGCTTCTATGATGTGTCGGTGATTGGCCCGGAAGGCTGCACCTTCACCACGACCGGCAAGCCGGTGAAGGCGGAAGCGATCCGCCTCGGCGACGGCTCATATTTCAGCGGGCTATGGGAGACGGTCGCGCGGTCTCTCGAAATCCCGATCGCGGAATGGACCTTCACCGCCGGCCCGATCTATCTGGTGATCGACGATTGCAGCTTCCTCGCCGATATGGTCGAGGCTCCGATCTCGACGAAGAAAGCGCCGCTTCCGCATAGCTACGCGGCAATGGTCGAGGCGCTGGAACAATGCGTCGCCGACTTCACGGCTGAACGGTACTTCAAGGCTCGTCGGCTCCAGAAGCTTTGCTTTGTCCAGATGAACAAGTGGCCGTCCGATCCTCGGATGCTGCACACCTTCGCGCGCATCGCCGGGGATAGCCGTCCGCAACGGCTGGCGGCACAGGTGGACGCGCTGGCGAAGGAAAGGCTGGTCGCATGACGATCGCCGAACGCCGCGCCCGCGAAGAATATGACCGTGAAAATCCGTGGCGTCCGCTTGCGGAAGCTGTCGAGGACGGATCGATCTGCGAACTGCGCATGTCCAATGCCGGCGAACCGACCGATCTCGGCGCGGCGCGATTTACCCTGCGTGACGGCGCTTGGTATCGCATCGAACCGCCGAAGGTGATGTCGCGCTTTGACCTATTGGTCGAGTTCCGCCCGACCGGTTTCAAGCTCGCAAGCCATCGCCTGCACTCGGTCGTCGCTCGCGCCGAACGCGGAACCCACGAGTACATCGGCGGCAAGCTCTACCGAAAGCCGAAGCCGTACAAACTCTATTGGAGATCGGAATGAAGATCACAATACCCGGCTGCGTGACGATCACCGCCTTGACCCTTCGCTGGTATGTGCTGGAGCTGCGCGGCGGCATGGCCGATTCCGTCTTTGCAGATCTCACCAAGCTTGGCTATGACGCCTATCTACCTCGCCGCCGAATCGACAAATACAACCGGCGCATGCGGGTCATGGCCGAACGGTCGGAGCCGCTGCTTCCGGGCTATTTGTTCGTGGCGCATCCTCGCCCTGGCAAGCCGGCTGACGACTGGACGGAAGTTGACAAGATCAAGGGCGTGCGTGGCCGGCTGAAAACCCAGCTCGGGCCGGTCGTCATCCCTCATGCGGTGATCGAAGTCATCATGCGGATGGAATTCGAAAGCGCCTATGACGACACGCAAGCCGGCAAACGCTTCCGTGGCGAAAGCGACCGCGACAAGTTGGAAGCCCGGTTCCCGGTCGGCGCTTCGTTCCGGGTGATCGATGGGCCTTTCTCCTCGTTCCTGGCGGAGGTCGAGACGTTGACGCATGACGGCAAGGTCAAGGCGCTGATCGACGTTTCAAGCGCCTCGTGCCGGCTAAGTTCATGCCGGACCAGTTGGAAGCGGTCAGCAAGCCGGCTGCGTGATAGCGTAATTGTGCACAACCGAGCGAAGCGGTTGCGCGATTCATGCAAATCGCCTATATGTGTTCGCGGACGATCAGCTTGTCTTTGTTTGGGGGCCCTCGGGCGCTGCCAGCGGAGCGGACCCAGCCCGACGATACCGATCGGGCGCAATGGGTCCGCATGTCTCAAATCGCTCAGACGTGTTGCGGCGGCGGTGTCCAGTCCGGCAAGGTCGAAGCGATGTCCGCTAGAATACTGGCCGATTTGGAAAAGCCCACAAACGCTTGCCGAGCCGCTTCAATAGGGTATCCGCCTTCATACGCTTTTTGACAGGCTCGGAGCGCGGTCTGATGAATAACGTCGCGGAGATCGCTGGGCCAGTCATAAAGGAAATCCAGAGCGTCCTCGATATTCGAAATTTCCTGAATGAGTCGCGGCCCGCACTCTACGTAAACAGCAGGCTGGAAAAGCCGATCATCCATGTCGTCCTCCTGGTGCGTATATTCAGCTCGATTGCTGGCAGATAAACCGCCAGCAATCGGTAGCTTCAACGAGGGTGAGATTAGACGTGGTTCGCTTGCGGTCGCGCGATAGGCGACGACACGAAGTCATCCTCCAAGAGGATGTCCTTCTTGCGGGCGAAGGCTACGAATGCGCCGCGCGCGGTTTCGGGATCAACGTCGCCTGCAAGAGCGGCCTTGCAAGCGCGGATCGCGGCGCGCTGCTCCGGGCTATTGCCGCACCACTCCTGAGCAAATTGATAGGCGTCAACAACGGTGTTGATCTGTCGCGGAAAGCCAAGTCCGACAAACACATGGATTGGCTTTTCGAATGGCTGTGCAAGCATCTTGACCTCCTTGATTCTTGGCCGGGTGTAGATACCGGAGCGGCTTGTTACAAACGCCCTGTGTGGTGGCGCGCCAACAATTTTGAGACTGTCGTGTCAAATTTCAAGGGGTGGAGCGGCAGGAATTAGGACGTCCCCTGCTTGAGCCTTTTTGCGCCCAGGTACATGAGAGCGGATGCTGCCTTTGAGCGGTCCCAACCGGCTGCCTTTGCATCGTCGAGAAGCTTATCCACATATTCCGCCAATGCTTCTTGGCAATCCCTGTCATAGTAGATGTCTGTCGGCTGACGGACCGGTTGGCGGATCACAGTTTCCTTTGCCATCGTGAAACCCAAGTTTGTTGACTACGGCGCGGCGTTCTATCCAAGGCTGTCAGGTCGTCAAGTAGTTCTGCTGCCGGGATGAGCGATCTGCCCCGTTACATCCGTCGACCCGTTTGGTTTTGGCACCGCTTGGCCTGCGATTCGCAAAATCAGTCGGAACCTCGGCCAGGGCTCGCGGTTGCATCCTCAGAAGGAGGCAAACAGTGTCGAAAAAACAAGATCGCAACTCGGCCGCACCCGAGGCGGATGCCAAAGGTCAGTCAGAAAAGAACCACGCGGGCGGCTCCAATGACGGCATATCCAGTGCGGATCCACGTGTCCTCTCCGGCAACAAAGAAGGCGATGCGACTTTCCCAATCAAACAGGACCGCGCGAAAGGCCGATAAGCTGTTAAATGATTGGCACTTAGCCGCGCGTGGCGATCGGAACGGAGCCCGTGGTACTCATTCTCTGGATCACGATCCTTACGCGTTGGCCATCAGCCAGCCGGAGCTGAACATCGGCTGACGAAAACGCATCGAGTAAAGCTCCAAAAGTCGCAGATTTGTCGATTTCAAGAGAGCCCACGCCGTAACGAGCCCTTCTATCAGTGCGGATGTCCAAGACGTACCGGACTTCCACACGATCTTCCCCATTCACAATCAGGGTTCCAGCGCCTTCCACGCGCCCTTTCGTTTGCACTGCCTGCCTCAACAACACCACTACTCAACCTACCGGTGTATCCGGAAGGGCGTCAATGTCAAACAACCGGTTAGTTCCAGGCCGCGGGCGTAGCCTTGAAGCCCTCCAATACCGGCAGCTCTACAAAGACCCTCGTTGGTGCGGCCCGCACGGCGTCCGCCGTCAAGCCTTCCTGCGCGACCTATACACATGCAGGCGGTGTGGCTGCATCGTGATCGAGGGCGACCGGCATGATCCTCGCGCCGCTGTCGCCAACCACAAGGTCAAGCATCGAGGCGACCCGACACTGTTCTTCGACCTGGAGAACGTCGAGACGGTTTGCAAGCGCGACCACGACACGCTGATCCAGCGCGAGGAGATGCGCGGGTACACCATCGGGTCGGACATCAATGGCCGGCCGATCGATCCGCAGCATCCTTGGAATAAGTGAGCGCTACCTCTTAGCAGGTCGACCGCGCTTCTTCGGCGCCGGAGGCGGCGGAGCAGCCTTTCGACCGAGCCCACTCGTCTTCGCCAGTTCGGAACGCTTTGCCGCATAGTTAGGCGCGACCATGGGATAGTCGGGTGGCAGGTTCCACTTCTTGCGGTACTCGTCCGGCGAAAGGTCGAAAGACGTAGCGAGATGCCTCTTTAGCGAGGTGAACTTCTTGCCGTCCTCCAGGCAAACCAAATAGTCCGGCGTGATGGACTTCTTGACTGGTACAGCCGGCACGAGAATCACAGGTTCAGGCTCACTAATCGGCGTAAGGTTCCGCATCGCCGTGTTGACGACGGCGATCAGGTCTGGAAGGCTGGTTGTTGGGGTTGGATTATTGCTCACATAAGCCGAGACAATATCGGCGGTGAGTTGAACCAGATCGTCGTTGTCGGACATGGCGAACCTCCACTATAAAGCAAGCGCTATTTGCATCGGCGTGAGTCTGCAAGCCCTGCTGCAATTGCTGGGCTATCAACACCCATTTGATCCCCAACGTCTTGGGAAATCGCATCGAGCAAGTCAGTTCGATCAGATGATTGGACCGGGCCATGCATAGTCAGTCATAGGTAGACCGGCACAATTGTAGTCGGATACGAACCGACCTGTTGCCCGATCCCGGCAGCGCCAAACTCGTTGGCCGTACTGGTTATTGAAAGCATCCCACGCGACGCCGTAAGGCTGGTTTGGATAGTACCCACCATAGCCGGGATTGTTCGCAGCAACGGCTCCGGCCGCGACACCGACGCCGGCGACGGCAATACCTGCCCAAACGGCATTGTCACCCTCGATCAGTCGCTTGCACTTCTCAGCGTTTGCCCCGCGCTTCACCAGCAGTGCAACGACTTTCTGGATGTAAACCTGATCGTTGGTTGTCACCAAAGCACGGCATAACTCATTCGTGCTCTTGCTGGTCAGCTGCGCTTGAGACGGCGCCGTTGTTGTTGAGCAGCCGCTGGAAATCGCAACCGCGAATAGCAATAGCGTTCTAAACGTCATGATTTCCCCCGAGCGGCATTGTTGCAGCAAATCGAGGCGATGAGTCCAGTGCAACTTAGGATTAGCACCTCGTGCGATTGCTGATCCCAGGGGGAGGGTCAAAAGTCAGCACCGTGCCGGTCCCCTACCCGCGTCCCCCCTTCCTTCGCACCGAGATCAGTTTTGAACCAAAAAGTTGGGGCCATCCCCATAGGGGATGATGTGTCATGAACCTTGTCGACAACACCGGCGGTATCGTCAGCGAACCCGATTGGGCCTCGATCTTCAGCGATGAACTGGAGGTCGCGGCTGCACATGAGCGCTGGCGGATCGTAACGACGGAGCTGATCGATCGCGGCCTGCTGTCGGCGGCCAATGTCCATTCGTTGCAGCGGCTGGTGATCTCGTACCTCAGTTATGAGCGCGCATCGCGAGAGGTCGCGGAGAACGGCGCGGTACTCAAACCCCGGCGCGGAAACAGCAAGGCCATTTCCCGGATCAACCCGTGGTTCACGGCCATGCGTGAGGCGAGCGCCGACGCGACACTGCTGGAATCCAAACTCGGCCTATCCCCGAGAGACCGAAATGCCGCGACAAAGGCCGACCGCAAAGCCAACCGGAAACGCGCGGCCGACGCGTACCTCAAACCAGTATCCTGACGATCCGACGACGCAGTACGCGGACGATGTCCTCGCCGGTCGCATCGTCGCTGGCGAGCATCACGTTGCGGCGGCAGAACGCCACCTTCGCGATCGGCACGACGGGCAGTCGCGCGGGCTCCATTGGCGCCCGGAGCTGGCTGGGCGCGCGATAGGATTTGCGCCTGCCGTCCTGTCGATCACGGCAGGATCGTTTGAGGGTAAGCCGTTTAACCTTCTACCCTGGCAGGTCTTCTGCACGGGAAGCCTGTTCGGGTGGCGCAACGAAAGCGGGCGCATGCGGTTTCGCTCGGCATGGGTCGAGACCGGCAAAGGACAAGCCAAAAGTCCATGGATGGCGGCTACGGGCTTGTACATGGGCGGCTACTACGGCGTTAAGCGCGCCGAAGTCTACGCGATCGGTCAGGACAAGGCGACGGCGAACGTTCTCTTCAAGGATGCCGTTGCCATGTGCCGGGCCAATATCCCCGGTGCCGACGAGGATGAGACGGACATGCTGGAGAGCCGGGGCGAAGTTCTGATTCGGGGCGAAGGAGACAACGCCTGGAAGATCGAGTTCCCTGAGAGCGGCAGCAAGTTTCAATCACTCGCGAACGGTGAGGCGATCTCCGGGCCCCGCCCGATCATGGTAGCGGCCGACGAGATTCACGAGTTCAAGGCTAACCACGCGATCGAGACCTGGAAGCGCGCGATTGCCAAAATGCCGGGCGATGCGCTCATGCTACTCGGCACCAACACGCCGGCAGCAACGCAACTGGTCGGCACCGACTACTCGGAATTCTATCAGAAGGTGGCGAAGGGCGAGGTTATCGACGATGAGGCGTTCGCCTTCATCGCCCGCGTGGACAAGGCAGACCGCGAAACCGTCTTCGATAACGAAAACTGCTGGCCGAAGGCGCTTCCTGCACTCGGAACGACGTTTCCGATCGAGAATATCAGGGGCGAGGTCAACACCGCTCGCGTGCTGCTGTCGACGGCGTTTTCCGTCAAGCGCCTTTATTTCGGAATTCCGATCGGTTCGACCGATTTTTGGATCAAGGAAGAGGTATGGGCGAAGGTCCAGCGGAAGGTCGACGAGACGAAATATAGAACCCGGAAATGCTGGCTCGCCCTCGATCTCTCGATGAAGAACGACCTGACTGCGATGTCTGCGGCATGGGAAGCCGGGCCGGAAGACGAACCGACTGCGAAGCTGGCGGTTAAGACCTGGTACTGGACGACACAGCATGGCCTTGCCGATCGGGCGCTCGCGGACAACGCGAAATATGTTGAATGGGCCGCTGACCCGAAAGTTGATCTGACCGCCGTTCCAGGCGCGGTGATCGACAAGACGTTCGTCGCGATGCAGGTCAAACAGTTCTGCGAGGAAAACGAGGGTGTCGACTTCCTCGCTTTCGATCCTGCCGGCATGGAGGATTTCATCGCCGCTTGCGAGGTCATCGGCTTCCCGGTGTGGAAGTATGAGGGGCCGGACGAATCGGAAGGTATCGGCCTGAAACTGGTCCGTCACGGGCAGGGCAAGCGCATCACATTCGAAGAGCGGGCGCTGAACATGCCGCGCTCCATTGAAAAGCTCGAAGATCGCATCCTCGCCGAGACGATCGACATTGACGCCTCGCCGGTCACGTACATGTGCGCCGGCAACGCTTTCCTGGACGCGGACGGCATGGGCAACCGCTGTTTCGACAAGAAGCGCTCTCGCGGTCGCATCGACGGCATGGTGACCGTCGCCATGGTGACCGGCGCCGCCGAGAACGAGTTCAACGCCGTGGTCGCAACCTCGCCCTGGGATGACCCGAATTTCAGTCTGGTGCCGGCATGAACTTTTTGGGCTTCGACATTGGCAGGCGGCGGCGGGAGGTTCGTTCCGAATCTCCGGAGAGTGAGACAGTACAGGTCAGCGCGTCCAACTTTCTCGCGTTCTTCGGGCAGGACACCGCTGATCTTCCCCATGTAACGATTGAGCGGGCGCTGAAGGTGCCGGCCGTTGCTGCGGCTGTTGCCTTCCTGTCGCGCACGCTGGCGGCGGTGCCGCTTCACGCCTTCCGCACTACGGCAGACGGCTCGGTAAAGCTTACGGGCAAACTGCAAACCATCATCCATGAGAACCCGAATCCGCTCATGGACACGTTCAAGTTCCGGCAATATTTCTGGCAACAAGTCTTCACGGGCGGTCGCGGGCTCGCTTGGATTGAGCGCAACGGGGTCAACCTCGAAGCCATTTGGCCGATGAACCCCAAAAAGACTTCGATCAGCCGCATCGGGCCAAGGTTGGTCTACCGGCATGATGGGAAGGACTATCCGGCTGAAGACGTGATCGACGTCCCCTTCATGCTGAAGGAAGACATGCTGAACCATTTCGGCCCGATCATGCTGGCATCGAAGGCTATTCAGCTAGCACTTGCGATGAACGATTATGCGAGCGCCTTCTTTGCGGGCGGTGGCGTTCCCCCTTTGGCGCTGACTGGCCCGCTGCCACAGGGCAAGGACGGTATGAAACGGGCGATGGATGATGTCCATCGCGCGATTGAGGTTGCCAAATCGAGCGCCAAGCCAGTCTTTCCTCTTCCGCCTGGTCACGATCTTAAGCCTGTCGGCATAGACCCTGAAAAAGGTCAGATGACCGACGCGCGGCGGTTTCAGATTGAGGAAATAGCGCGCGCCTGGCAGATGCCACCCGTCTTCCTTCAGGACTTGACCCACGCCACGCTCAACAATTCGGAGCAGCAGGACTTGCACCTGGTCAAGCATCTGATCAGCCAGTGGGCTTCGGCGCTGGAAGGCGAAATGAACCTGAAGATATTCGGCCGCTTCAATGGCAGCCGGAACGTACAGCACAATCTCGATGGTCTCATGCGTGGCGACTACAAGAGCCGCATCGAAGGCAACGCCCGCGCGATCCAGACATCGCAGATGACGCCAAACGAGGCCCGCGAGAAAGAAAACAGGCCCAAACACCCGAACAAGGCCGCTGACGAACTGCTGATCCAGGGCGCGACCGTGTGCTAGGCACTGCTGCGGCTAATCCACCGCCCGCCGAACCGAAGCCGGACGGCGACGCGCCCGACGATGGAGCCTTGAAATGACGAAGCGCGAAACCCGTGGTGGCATCCCTGCCGAAATTCGTGCCGATGCGACGGCTATCAAGGTCTCGGGCTATGCGGCTGTGTTCAATCAGGAAGCGAACATCGGCGGGTATTTCCGGGAAATCATCCTGCCCGGCGCCTTCCGCAAGGCTCTCGCCAACAGCGACGTGCCGTTCCTGATCAACCATGACGGTCTGCCGCTGGCGCGGACGCGGTCGGGCACGCTGAAGCTCACGGAAGACGATCACGGTCTCAAGATTGACACCGATCTCGACGCGGCCGACCCGGATGTCATGCGCATCGTTCCGAAAATGAAACGCGGTGATCTCGACAAAATGTCATTTGCCTTCCGCGCCGTCGTCCAGCGTTGGGACGATACGCAAGACCCGCCGTTGCGCACCGTCGAAGAGCTCGAGCTTTACGACGTGTCGATCGTCACCGAACCTGCATATGACGGCACGGAAATCGGCCTGCGCAGTCTCGACGAGGCCCGAAAGGAAACCCGTCGCCAGCACAACGCGACGGCATTCGCTCGCCGCAAGGCTGCGTCCGAAGCGAAATTCCGCAGGATTTCATAGTTCACCCGGACCATCCGGAGGACACGCAAGCACCCGCTTCCTGTCTTAGCCGCCCGCTCGCGCGGGCTTTTCGACGTTGCTCGATAGGAGATTACCATGAGCAAGGAACTGCTTGAGAAGCGGGCAAAGCTTGTCGCGGACGCCCGTTCCGCCCTTGATGACATCACCAAGAATACCGATGACGCGCGCGCTGCCGAACTGGAAAAGCGCCACGACGACATCATGGCGGAGTTCGACAAGCTCGAAAAGGTCATCGAGCGCGAGGAACGCACCGCCGCGGCTGAGCGCCGCCTGGAGGAACGTGCGGAAGCGGAACGCAGGGCCAACCGTCCCAATCCCGGCAATGGCACGGCGAACGGTCAGGATACGGGAGAGGAAGTCGACTATCGGACGGTGTTCTACCGCTATCTCGCGGCGGGCGCATCACTGGACGAGCTCACCAGCGAAGAGCGATCGGTTCTCAAAGCCGGTGTTCAAGCCAAAGCAGAATTCCGTGCGCAGACGACTTCCTCCACAGCCGGCGGCTATACGGTGCCCACGGAACTGGCTGACTTCATCGTGAAGTCGATGAAGGCCTGGGGCCCCATGTACGACGAGGATGTCTGCACCATCATCGCCACCGCATCTGGCAACCCGATGAAGATTCCAACGGTTGACGACACGGCAGTGCCGGCGGTGAAGCACACCGAAGGCACGGCGCTGACCGATGATGGCGGTTCGGACGTGACCTTCGGACAGAAATCGTTGGACGCCTACGTGTACGACACTGAGTTCGTTCGGTTTTCGATGGAGCTGGCCCAGGATTCCATTTTCAACATGGAGAGCCTGCTCGGCGGGTTGCTTGGCGAACGCCTAGGCCGCATCGCCAACAACGAACTGACGGTTGGTGACGGCGCCGGCGATCCGAACGGCGTCGTGACCGCGTCCACGCTTGGCAAGACGGCCGCCGCGACGGCAGCGATCACCGGAGACGAGATCATCGATCTCGTCCATTCGGTTGATCCTGCTTACCGTCAGTCGCCGAAAGTCCGGTTCATGTTCAACGATCTGACGCTCGCTGCGATCCGAAAACTCAAAGACGGCAACGGAGCGTACATTTGGTCGATGGGCGACATCCAGAAGGGAGTTCCTGGCAATCTGCTTGGCTATCGCTACAGCATCAACCAGGCGATGGCGAACCTCGCGACCGGCAACAAGACGATGCTGTTCGGGGATTTCGGGAAATACTTTGTGCGCAAGGTCGGCTCGCCCGTCATCGGCGTTTTGCGTGAGCGGTTCTGGCCTGATCTCGGCATCGCCGGCCTGATCCGCTTCGACGGCGAACTTGGCGACACGGCCGCCGTGAAGCACCTCATCCAAGCTTGAACCTAGTTTAGATCGGGCGGGGCTTGGCCCCGCCCAAACTGACGGAGCGCGAACATGACCAAGGTCAATAGGCCGCAGGGCGGCGATCAACTCGTCGTGGAATCTGGTGGTCTGATTCAGATCAAAACAGGCGGGATGATCGTTCCAAACAACGGCACGCAGGCGGGCGCGATTACCAATGCCGTTGCAATTTCCGGCGGGGACTCTCCCACGGAAGCCGAGCACAACACGCTGATCACAAAGTTAAACTCCGTTTTGGCTGCGCTGCGCGGCGTCGGCATTATCGCATGATGGTCCGCCTCAACACGTGTCTTTCAGGGAACGCATACTGCCTTTTACCTGGAGATGAACACGAATTCCCGGACGATGAGGCCGCGCGCCTCATCACTGCGGGCTTTGCCGTGCCGGTGACCGACAGGAAAATGGAAACGACTACGAAGAAACGAGTTTCCGAAAAGCGCGGCTGACCATGTGGTATCCGACCAAAGTCACGACGGCGCCATCCGTCGAGCCGATCACGCTCGATGATGTCCGCCGGCATTGCTCGGTGGATGAGGCGGACGGGTTCGACACCGAACTGACGCGGCTGATCAAAGCCGCGCGCGCGCATGTCGAGAAGTATTGCAGCGCGCGGTTTGCCGAACAGACCATTGAGGCGAAATGCGACTGTTTCGCCGACTTGCCGCGGCTGCCGGAAGCCCCGGTCAAGTCGCTGACCTCAATTGCATATCTAGACGTCGATGGTGTCGTGCAGACCGTTGCGAACACGGTCTATGAAGAGCGTTTCGACGGCTATGACGCCGCGATTGTCTTGAAACCTGGACAGCACTGGCCGGCAATCCAATGCGGTTCTCGCATCACCATAACCGCCGTTGTCGGCGGCGACCCGGTCGATCCTGCGGTCGCGCAAGCGATGATCATGCACGTCGCCAACACCTTCCTCCAGCGTGAGCCCGTCGCGGTCGAGGGTCGCACCTCCTTTGACGATCTTCTCTGCAATCACCGCCGCTAGGCGGAAATCCCGAAAGGACCATCCCCATGGCAGACGTAACCATTGCCGCCGCCAACGTCCTGGCGGGTGCTGGCGCTGAAATCGAGCACGGCATAGCCGGCGCAACCGAAACGGCCGGGCAAGCGCTCTACCGTGATGCGGTCGATAGCCGGCTGAAAGTGAGCGACAATGATGGGGCGGCTGCGGTGCGCAAGGTGCGCGGCCTGGCGCTCAATGGAGCGGCAAACGGTCAACCTATGGCGATCATTCGACGCGGCCCGGTCACGATCGGCGGCACGTTGGTCGCCGGAACGACCTATTGCCTGAGTTCCACGCCGGGAGCGATCTGTCCGCAAGCTGACGTTGCCTCAGGCGATGATGTGGTGATCATCGGCGTGGCGCTTTCGACCAGCGTTCTGAACGTCGACATTGAGCAAACTGGCGTGACGCTCGGCTAATGCCCTGGGTTCGCTTCACGACGGATTTCGACTTCAAGCCAAAACGTGCCGTCACCCTCGCCTACCGGCGCGGCGACGAGTGCAACGTCACCACGCCATGCGCCGCGAAAGCCGTAGCCGCCGGCAAGGCGGTTCGGCTCCGCAAGGTGTCGAAGGCGACGAAGCCTGTGGAGTACGGCGATGGTTCCGAGCGGCGAACTGACTGAGCGCATTGCCTTCGATTGTCGTGGTGCGCCTGTCGGCCCCGACGATGGCAACACACAAGGCGAGTTTGCGGAGCAGTTCATTCTTTGGGCGCGTGTCATTTTTCTGCGGGGAAGCGAGAGCGTCATCGCCTCGCGGCTTCAAGGCCGGCAGCCTATCGTCATCACAGTGCGTGCCACGGCGCGAAGCCGGCTGATCAACAGCGAATGGCAGGCCCGTCACAAGCGAACCGGCATCGTCTATGCGATCAAGGGTGTCTCCCTGTCCAAGGATCGCGCCGATTTCGACATCCTCGCCGAAAGCGGAGTCGCATCGTGACCTCGATCCTGAATCTCGCCCGGCTGCAGCGCAAGCTTGACCGGCTGCCGCAAGCCGCGCGCTCGTTGATCCGCAAGGCAATGGAGGAACAGGCCGAAGTTGTCGTCTCGATGATGAAGTCGCTGGTCGCGGTCGACGATGGCGATTTGCGGGACAGCATCGGGTGGACGTGGGGCAAGGCGCCGAAGGGCGCGGTGATCGTCGCTT
This sequence comes from Mesorhizobium yinganensis, assembly GCF_040081985.1. Taxonomy (NCBI): domain Bacteria; kingdom Pseudomonadati; phylum Pseudomonadota; class Alphaproteobacteria; order Hyphomicrobiales; family Phyllobacteriaceae; genus Mesorhizobium; species Mesorhizobium yinganensis. The sequence goes on from NZ_JBEBMH010000034.1 coordinate 36,694, forward strand.
CGGTCAAGGCGAGCCTCGGCGGCGACATGACGATCACGATCTATGCCGGCAATGATGACGCCTATTACGCACGCTGGATCGAGTTCGGAACGCAGGCGCACAGTCTTGCCCGCAACGCCTCGGTAGCGCGCGGCAAAAAGCAGGATCGTGGCCAGCGCCACGAGGGCACCGACGCACAACCATTCTTCTATGTGTCGTGGCGGGCCAACAAACGCGGCGCGATCCGGGCCATCCGGTCGGCGACGCGCAAGGCCGCGAAGGAAGTGGCAGTGGGTTCATGATCGACGCTTCCTACGAAATCCAGATCGCGACCGTCGCGCGGCTGAAGGGCTCTGCCGGCGTTGTGGAGCTGATCGACCAGCGTGTCTATGACGATCCTCCGCGCAATAGTGACGGCCAGGTCACGGCAACGTTCCCCTACCTTTCGTTTGGCCCGACGCAGATCCTGCCCGACGGCTGGGATTGTCAGAACAGTTCCGAAGTCTTCCTGCAGCTCGACGCATGGTCTCGGAAGCCGGGTTTCGCCGAAGTCAAGAAAATCGCCGGTTCGGTCAGGTCGGCGCTGCACAAATACGATCTTCCCCTGACCGAAAATGCGCTGGTGTCGCTTGAGCACGACAGCACGCGCATCCTGCGTGATCCCGACGGCAAAACCAGCCACGCCGTGGTCACGTTCAAGGCCGTCGTCGAGCACGACTGACCTCCTCACCTCCATCCCTCGTCAAGGCCCGCTCCGGCGGGCGCAACCGTTGCCATAAGGAGAACATCATGGCTGATGCTACCACTATCAAAGGCGGCAAGTTCCGCGTGCTGCTTGGCAGCGGTTCCGGGCCGATCGTCTATGCCGCGCCCTGCGGCTTCCGCAGCAAATCGCTGACCTTCACCAAAGCGACGGAAGAGTTCACGATCCCGTCGTGTACCGATCCCGACCGTGTCCCGTGGCTCGGTCGCGATGCTACCAGCCTGTCCATGTCGATCTCCGGCGAGGGTGTGCTTGCTTCCGAATCCGTCGAGACCTGGCTTGATGCCGCTGAAAATCCCGACAGCATCCCGGTCAAGGTCGAGATCGAGTTTCCGGCCAAGATGATCACCTGGACCGGCCTGATGCATGTCACCACCATCACCGCCGGCCATCCGACCGAACTCGGCCGCGTCACCAATCAGGTCGAGATGGTTTCCGACGGCGAAATGACTCGCGTGGTGTCGTAGTGAGCCGCAGGGCGTTCCTCACGGTCCCCTGGGCAGACGGCGACTACACGTTCCGTTTGCCCTGGGGCCAGCTTGCCGAACTCCAGGAGGCGACAGGCGCTGGCCCTTACGTGGTGCTGGACAGGCTGCGCGACCGTACGGGTAAGCAAAAGCCGATCGAAGCGGATGAGGACATCGCGGCGTCCGACGTAGCCGATGATGACGATCTTCCTCCCCCGCCGCGCTGCGGCGTGAAGGAGATCGGCAGTGTGATCCGACTCGGGCTCATCGGCGGCGGGTTGGCGCCTCACAAGGCGCTGAAGTTGGTCCGGACCTATGTCGAGGACCGCGTTCCGGAAGAGAGTCGCGCTCTCGCTTGGGCGATCCTGCATGTCGCGCTCTACGGCGCGCCGGAGGAAGACGACAGCCTCAAAAAAAAAGGTCCGACGCTGAAGGACCACGACTAGACGACCTCCCGAACGGCCGTTTCCGCTTCGCAATGATCTACGGCAAGGGCGCGGTGATGGGGCTGTCTCCCCAGCAGATCGACGACATGTCTGTCTGGCAGTTCATGGCCGCCTGGGATGGCTTCGTCAAAGCCAACGATCCGAAGGCCGGTGACGAGCTTTCCGAAGATGAAGCCGCCGAACTCTTCGAATGGGTGACCAGCGGCGACTAGCAGGATCTCATGGCAACTGACATCGAAAAACTGGTTGTCCAGCTATCGGCGGACATCAAGGGTTATGAGCGCGAAATGCGCCGTGCCCGTGGTGTTTCCGATCGCGAGGCGCGCGCCGTCGTCAAGCGCTGGGACGATACCAACAAGCGCCTCAGCGGTATCGGCCGCAACATGGCGAACGGGCTTGTCGCGCCACTGGCTGGCGTTGCCGGTGCGCTGACCGTCCGCGAAGTGCTGCGCTATGCCGATGCCTGGACGCGGGCGAAGAACTCGCTCTCGATTGCCGGCGTGCAGGGCACCAACCAGAAGCGCGTTCTGGATCAGCTTTACCAGTCGGCACAAGCCAACGCGGCTCCGATTGAGGCGCTGACCGGGCTCTATGGCAAGGCCGCGCAAGCCGGCGACGTGCTTGGAGCCAGCCAGGAACAACTTATCGAATTCTCGGACGGTGTCGCTGTCGCGCTGAAGGTTGCCGGCACTGGCGCAAATGAGGCGCGCGGCGCGCTGACCCAGCTCGGGCAATTGCTCGGTTCTACACGGGTCCAGGCTGAGGAATTCAACTCCGTCAACGAAGGCGCGCGGCCGATCCTGCAGGCGGTGGCGAACGGTCTCGACAAGGCCGGCGGCTCGGTCTCGAAGCTGAAGCAACTGGTCAACGACGGCGAGGTCTCCGGTCGCGACTTTTTCAATGCATTCCTGAAAGGGCTGCCGCAGCTTCGGCAACAAGCCGCCGGGGCGGCGCAGACGATCGAACAGGGCTATACGAAGATCGAGAATGCGCTGACCCGCTATATCGGTCAGACGGATTCATCGCTCGGCGCGTCGCAGCGGTTGGTCCAGGGTCTCAATGCCCTGGCCGACAATTTCGACGAGACTGCCGACACGGCCCTGCAACTCGCCTCGATCATAGCCGGGGCGCTGGTCGGTCGGTCGCTTGCTGGCCTGATTGCAAAACTTGGCCTCTCCGGTGTTGCGCTGGTCAATTTCGTGAAGCTGCTCCGCAACGCGCAAGCCGTGGCGCGGACGGGCCTGGCGTTGAGCGGGCTTGCCGCTGCCGCGAACCCGATAGGCTTCGTTATCGGCACGGTGCTGACCGGCGCCCTGATTGCATTCGGAACGCAATCCGGCGAAGCGACCGAGGCCGCACAGGCTTACGCTGCCGCCCTGCAAGAAGTCGAGGAAGCGGCCAAGAATTCCGGCAATGCCGCGAAGGCGGCCGGTGACCGCTATGTCGAGGCGGAACGTCGCCGTGCCCGCGAAGCCGCGAAGGTCGGCGTGGAAGAGGTCGAGAAAGCCCGCGCCGATCTGCTGAAAGCCCTGGACGTGATTGTCCCTGGCGGGCGTCACACCACGCAGCAGCAGCGTGACGATTTCGCCAAACTGGTCGAACAGTACAAGGCCGGTGAGGTTTCTGTCGAAGACCTGTCCAACGGTCTGGAGCGTCTGGTGGAGCAGAATTCGCTGTTCCGGAAAATCGCGGCTGAAGTCGAGAAATACGCCAAGCAACTGGACAATGCCGCGGCTGCTTCGAAAAAGCTGGCTGACGAGAATGACCGGCTAAAAGCGCCGGCCGGCGTCCAGATCGATCCCCGACGGGCCGAAGGTCTCCGCTCGATGGGCGAAGCGCGGGAAACGGCTCGCGCGCTCGATCAGCGCCTTGCCGACGCGCAGCGCTCGCAGCTCGAACAGCAGGTCGACGCGCGGGCCAAGGAGATCGTCAAGGAATTCGGCGACAAGATCAGCGAAGAAGCGGCGAAGCTCCAGGCTCGGACGGAAATCATCCTGGAGACGCAGACGCGCGGCGGTGAAGGCGCGGTCTCCGGCTATGTCGACCGCACGATCAATGCCGAAAGCGGCGGCAATCGCTTCGCCAAAAACCCGCTGTCGTCGGCGGAAGGTCTCGGACAGTTCATCGATAGTACGTGGCTGGACCTTTTCCGCCGCTACTTCCCCGGCGAGGCAAAGCAGCTTTCCGACGCTGCAATCCTTGCGATGAAGACGGATGCCGCCAAGTCGAAAGCATTGATCGAAGCCTACGGCAATCAGAATGCTGACGCGCTGCGGGCCGCCGGCATCGCCGTACAGGATGCTGCCGACGAATATAAACTTCATCTGGCGCACTTCCTGGGTCCGCAAGGTGCGATCAACGTCCTGAAGGCGGCTCCCGGCACGCCACTGCGCAATGTGCTCGGTGCCGACCAGATCGCGGCCAATCCCACAGTGCTCGGCGGCAATCGGACGGTCGAGGACGCTATCGCCTACGGGCAGAAGCGCGCCGGCATGTCGACGGCCGGCACTCAACGGCTGGAAAGTCGGGAGAACTTCCAGACCAGCCTGGAAGAGTACAAACGGCAGATCGACTTCCTGAAAGAGGAAACCGGTCTCCGCGCCAGCCTCAACCCGCTGATCGAGGACTACGGTCGCGGGCTGTCGACGCTCCAGGCGGCGCAAGAACTGCTGAACATGGCGCAGCAGGAAGGCACGGCTGCCGGCCGTGAGCTTTCCAGTGCGCAACAGCTTCTCACCGGTGACCTGTCGGGCCTCACTCCGGAGGCTCGCGAACAGGCGCTTGCGATGCGCGAACTGGCGGAAGCATCCGGCACCGCGCAGGCGGCAAGCAACCAACTCGACGAAGCGCAAGGCCAACTCCGGGAGAATCTTGGCGAGGTCTCCGCAGTCGGCAAGGACATCCTTGGCGGTTTCATTCAGGACCTACGGAACGGCAAGAGCGCGACGGAAGCGCTCGGCAATGCGCTGGGCCGGCTCGGCGATAAATTGCTCGATGCCGGTCTTGATCTCCTGTTCGATGGCGGCAAACCCGGCTCCGGCGGCGGCATCTTTGGTTCGCTGCTTGGAGGCTTCGCCAAACTGTTCGGCTTCGCGGATGGCGGTTGGCCGGGTGGCCGCGTGCGCGGTCCAGGCGGGCCCCGAGGCGACAAAATCCCGATCATGGTGTCGGACGGCGAGCACATCACGAACGCCGCATCCGCGAAGAAGTATGGGCCGCTTCTGGATGCCATCAACAACGACAGGCTGGGGCGCTTCGCAGATGGCGGTTGGCCGATGCGGGCGCCCGTCCTGGCCTCGATGCCAGCGCCGGCTGCGCGCAGCAGCAGTCACGACGTTGTGGACGTCCGACTGCAGGACGATAGCGGGCGCATGGCCGAAATCGCGGACCAGCGCATCGTCAGCCGTTCCGGAACGATCATCAACGTCGCGGTGCAGCGCGCGAACGCCACTGCGCCGGGCGCCATGGCAACGTTCCAGAAGCAACGTGCCGGCGGCGAATACCGGTTTTAGGGCAAATACATGCTGTTCTGGCCGAAATGCACGCTGCCGCCGCGCAGCACGCCCGCCAATCCCTTGCCGTTCACCCGTGGCGGAGGGCCGACGCTTGGCGGATTCGAGCGATCGACAAAAACCGATAAAGGTTCGTGGGCGATCGAGCTGCAAGGCATTTCAATCGGCGGTCTCGACTACGGCAAAAAGCGCACATGGAACGCGCTGCGCGTCGCGCTCGGCGGTCGAGCCGGGCTGATTGTCGTGCCGGTCTGGTCTTGGGATACCGCTCCCTATGCGTCCGGCAAGTTCGAGCGGAAAATCCTGCTTCCCCATGATGACGGCACGTCGTTCGACGATGGTTCGCTTTATGAGCAAGGTGCAATCGACGTCGTCATGGAAGAGACGGCCACAATCAGCCAGAACGTGGTCACCCTGCGGAGGGTGAAGGCTGCCGACGATCTCGCCGGCATACGCTTCTCCTACCAGCACGCGCTTTATGAAACCGGCCCGGCTATCGATATCGACGGCAATCTCTGGACGGTTCCGGTGTTCCCTTCGATCCGCGCCACGATCCCGGCCGGTGCGGCGCTGGAATGCGATGAGCCGACGTGCCTTGTCCATCTCGCCGAAGATCGCGGCATGGATATCGCGCAGGGAAAGCGCGAACGGCAGGATGTTTCGGTCTCCTTTGTCGAGGCTGCCGACTACTGGAACGATCTGGCGGTGGCGTAGATGGCTATCCGGTCGATCAAAATCCTCTTCGTCTTCTATTTCCCGTCGAAAACGGTTCGGCTGTGGGAGGGCTCCGGCCCATACCTCGATCTCGACGGGGAAGTGTGGATTGGCGTCAGTCTCGCTGAGGGCGGGGCCGATATCGTCGAGGCGGCAATCAATGGCGAGGAAAGCCGGATCACGGTCGGTGTGTCGGGTGTCGCCAAGGCGCTCGCCGATATAGCGTGGCGCGAGGTCGAGGCCGGCGACGTGGTCGGCTCCGAAATGCAAATCCTGATCCAGGATTGCAACGAATACGACGATCCGGTCGGTAACCCGGAAGTTCGATGGACCGGCACCGTCGATAACCCGATTTTCGACGACACGGCATCCGAACAGGGCATCCGCTCGCTGGTGGCCCTGGAATGCGTCAATGCCTTCGATATGCGCGGCATCAATGCGGAGGATGTTATTTCCGACACCGCGCAAAAGGCCCGCTCGGCAATTCTCAACCCCGGCGCCAATCCCGATCGCGTTTGCGAACGGATGCCGAAGCTCAACGACAAGACAATCCAGTGGCCGAGATTTCGTTGATCCTGCCCGCTTTCATGGCGGACTATGAGGGCCGGCCGTGGCGGTGGTCATTCGTTGACTGCTGCATAGCGGTTGCCGACCTGTCGATTGCCTACGGCACCGATGACCCTGCCGCCGATCTGCGCGGAACCTATGCGACCGAAGACGAGTGTCACGCGGTCATGGAAGCGGCGGGAGGGCTTATCCCGTTCGGCGACCGTCTGGAGGGCGTCGGGTGGCGGCGGGCCGATACGCCTTCGGAAGGTTGTGTTGCCGTCATCGGAAGCCCGACGACGGTCACGCGGCAATGGAGCGCGATCCGCTACCGAAATGGATGGAAGGTTCGCGCCGATGCTGGCTGGTTGCCGTTCATGGCCCGGCCGCTGGCGATCTGGGAATACCCATGCCGCAATTCATAGCAGCTCTCGTTCTCCCCCTGGTGCAGGGGACGGTTGGCTTTCTTGGAACCGCGACCGTAACGGCCACGGCGAATGCCATCGGCTATCTTGCAACCGCTGCCGGACTGTTCGCCGCGCAGGCGGCGCTAACGCCGAAGCCGGAAGTTCCGAAGCCGGAAGACGGAAAGTTCAACCTGCGGCAACCCGTGCCGCCGCCGACCTATGTGTTTGGCCGGGTGAAGAAGGCTGCCGACTATCTGGCGCTCGAGGAAAAGAACGGCGTCGCCTATCACGTCTTCTGCCCGGCCTGGCAGCGCATCAATCGGCATGTGCGCTTCTATGCGCATGATGAGGAACTGCAGCTCGACCCGGTGACAGGAATCACGACTGGACCGGCGCATTTCGACAACAACGTGATGATCCGGCATCGCGTCGGTCTCAATCCGGAAACCGCCTTCGCCGAGATGGTCGCGGCGATGCCGACGATCTGGACGAACGACCATCGCGGCGACGGCATGGCGACGGTCATGATGTCCTGCATATCGTCCGACCTGGAAAAACAGCAAGAGCGCTTCCCGAACGGAATGCCGCTCCTTTCGGAAGAGATGGAAGGCGCGCTGCTCTATGATGGGCGCGAGGTTGGACATAACCCCTCCAACCCGGATACGTGGGAATATTCGGAAAATCTTGCTCTGATCCGGGCGCGGCACCTGACCATGCCGGCAGGCGCCAAGCGCAGGCTGTCCGATCTCTATTGGCCCGACTGGAACCACGCGGCGGACGTCTGCGACGAGTTGGTGACGAACAAGGCTGGCGATCCGGAGCCACGCTACCACGGCGGTCTTTGGTTCAAGGGTAACAGCAACCCCGTCGATGTCGGCAGGATCATCGACCAGGCCGCCGATCTCGTCGTCTACCAGCGGCCTGACGGGAAAATCGGCGTGCACGCCGGGGAGTATGTGGCGCCGGATATCCGCCTGACGGAAACCGATATCAGAGGCGTCAACTTCGACCCTAACATGCGGCGCGCTACGACGGCTCTGGCGGTGCGCGGGCGCTATACCGATCCGGCGAAGCTGTTCAATACCGTCGATGCGGCAATCGTCGGCAACCCTTACGTTTCCGATGACGACACGGAACGAACCCGCACCGTCGATAACCAGGCGGTGCAGCGGCACAACCACATGCAGCGCTTGCAATCGCTGCTGTTCAAGCGTGCCAACGGGCCACGCGTGCGCATCGTCGCAGACTATGAGCCGGCCAAGCATGTCCCCTATCGCCGGTTCATCCGCGTGCATTTCCCGCCTCGGCTAAACGAAGCTGTGATCGAGATCAGCAGCGCGCCCAAGCTTTCGTTGCGCAGCCTGACCTATGAAATCGAAGGCGTCGTTGTGCCGCCGTCACTTTACGACTTCACGGCCTCGGTCGACGAGGGCAACCCTCCGCCGGATATCGACGAGCTGGAGCATGACGGCATTCCCACAGTCGACAATTTGACGGTCACGATCCAACGAGAGGTCATCGCCGCGGGACAACAGGCTGCCTACGGTCTATTCGAATGGAACGCGCCGACCTCCAATGCGATCTCAACGGAAGTCGAGTGGGAGAAGGTCGGCAGCGGGCAGCCGTTATCAACGATTGCAAAGGCCGGGCTTGATGAGTATCGCACCGGCTATCTCGCGGACAATGAGAGCTATCGGTTCCGTGCGCGGCACTGGTCTGGCGGTGCGCCCGGCAACTGGACCAGCTACATCGTCCTTATGGCGGTCGCCAATCCGACGCCGCCGGGCGTGCCGACTGTGTTCTCGGCTATGCCGGCCGGCATCGATGTCAGCCTCTCGGCCAAGGCGCCGAACACGGCCATTCACAAGGCGCTGCACTTCTGGCGCGCCGACGAGGCCACCGCGTTCGGGTCCGCGACCGATCTCGGGCCTGTATATGGGCCGCCGAACAGTACGCAGACGGATCAGGACACGCCGGGCGACGGATCATGGCAGTATTGGGCGACAGCGGAAAACCTGTCCGGCGTCCAGTCCTCGCCGACCGCTCCCGCGATCATCCGCCTCGGGCTCGAGACCGAGACGGAAGACTATCTGGACGCGATGGCGACGAAGCCCGGCAACGTGATCGTGCTGGCGGTCGACGCGCTGGTCGCGGGCCTGAAGTCGGATTCGGTCTATTCGAAGCTGCGCTGGCTGTCGCTGTTCTGCCTGCCGACCCCGCAGGCCGCCCTATTGAACTTGATCAACCCTGCCGAGACCGGAGCCATCCATGGCACGGTCACGTTCACGGCAAACGCTGGTTTCGCGGGCGACGGGAGCACCGGCTACATCGGCACCGGAGTTCTGGCGAACGCCGCAGGCGTCTTCACGACGAACAGCCTCCATATCGGCGGCTGGTTCAACGGCGGCTCCGGAACCACGGCCAACGACACCGCCATCGGCGGCACGTCAGGATCGTCGGTTGTCCTGTTGGGCGCTCGTGGCAGCAGCACGGTCATGTCATCGCGTGCCAACGCGACGGCGACGCTCAACAGCACACTTCCGGTAGCGACACCGGCAGGCTTCTCGCTGGCGAACAGGTCTGGCGCCTCGGCGCGTGAGAACTATAAGAACGGGTCGGTGATCAACTCCGACACCGCGGCGGCGACGACGCTGCCAGCAGCCGAACTGCAGTTCCTGCGCATCGTCACTGGCTTCGCCACTGCTCCCCATGTGCTGTCGATCGGCGAATTCGGCGGCTCGTTATCCGGCGCGAATGTGACCGCGCTCCATGGGCGTCTGTCGACCTTCCGCACGGCCATCGGCCTCTAGCCCCACTCATCACTGAAATTCTGGAGAATAGACATGGCGCTTATTGGCGACCTCGTCGGCTTTGCGTGGCGCAAATGGTCCACGCCGAATGTGCCGTCGTCGGGCGAACACAACCCGCGAAAGGCGGACATTCTGCCGATCGGCCCGGCGATCGACGCCGCGATCTCGACGATGATCGCGGCGCTGGTGCTCGGCAATGCGGTCGGGAAGCAGACGCGCGCGAACCTCTATGCCGATCTCGCACACGATGCGGACAGCTTCGGCATCGTCGTCAATGACGGCACGCCCGCATTCAACGGCCTCTATATCAAGAGCGGCGCGTCTGGCACGGGCTCGTGGGCGATCACGGCCAACGTTCTGCTGCCCGCGTCCTTTGCGTCGACTTTCGCGGCTCTCATCGCCGACAAACAGGACACCGCGCCGAACCTCGATGCGCTGGCCGATCTGGTGCTTGCGAATAACAAGCTCCTCTATGTCAACGGCTCCGGCGACTGGACGCTTGCCGACCTGACGGCGGCGGGCCGTGCCCTGGCGGCTGCGGCGGACGCCTCCGCACAGCGGACAGCGCTTGGCCTCGGCGCGCTTGCCTTGCTGGCGTCCGTCAACACTGCAAACCTCACGGACGGCGCGGTGACCAATGCCAAGGCCGCGACAATGGCGACGGCTCGGCTGAAAGGTCGCGTGACGGCAGGCACGGGCGTCCAGGAAGACCTTACCGCCGCACAGGTTCGCACGCTGCTGAACGTCGAGGATGGCGCAACGGCGGACATGAGCGGCGCGGAGATCAAGGCCGCTTATGAAGGGCAAGGCGACACCAACGCCTTCACCGATACCGAAAAGACGAAACTGGCGGGGGTCGAGACTTCCGCCGACGTGACCGACGCCGGGAATGTCGGCGCGGTGGTGCACGCAGCTGCATCGAAAGCGGCGCCGGCCGACGCCGACACCTTCGCCGGTATCGACAGCGCGGCGTCCAATGTCCTGAAGAAATTCACCTGGGCCAACATCAAGGCCGCGATGAAGGCCCATTTGGACCCTGTCTATCAGCCCGTTGCGACCGTGCTGACCAACACCACGGCGAGCTTTACCACCACGCTGAAGGACAAGCTCGACAGTGTCGCCTCAAACGCCACGGCGAACGCCTCCGATGCGGCCTTGCGGGCGCGTGCCACCCACACCGGCACGCAGGCAATCCCGACCGTCACCGGGCTCGAAGATGCGCTGAACGAAAAGGCGGCTGATGCTGATCTGACTGCCGCCGTCGATCGGCTTGTCGTGCAAGAGGTCACGGCGGCATCGCTGGCGAGTAGCGTCCTGCGGCCTGGCGATGCCCCCGACCTGTTCACGGCGCAACCCACCGGACGTTCGGCGTCCCGCGCGCCGTTTCCATTCACGGGTCGCTACCAGAGCGATGTCTACGGCACGGTGCTGCGCATCAACGGCGCCGATATCCCGGCTGATCCCGGCTACATCGATATCTATACGCGCTTCGAAATCCCGCTTGGCTCGGCTGACAAATACGCCGTGCGATGGGCCTTCGAGCGCATTACTGCAACCGGCGATCCGCTCGGCGACGGCGTCGAGCTGCGCATTCAGAACCTCAACAAAAACCTGAATGCGGTCAGCAACATCCGCTTCGGTGGGCCGGAGGTCGACGGGCACATCGTTTCGGGCGGCGCGGCCTATCCACTCGCCGATGCGCTGGATACGGTCGACGAGACGATCGTAATCAGCCGCGTTGCCGCCGACGATGTCCATTATGTCGTGCCGGCGTCCACGCGCTATGCGTCTATCGGTGGGCGGCTCTTCAAGTCGACCGGCGACACCGGCATCGGCGAACTGTCGGCGACCAACATCACGCTTGCAACGACGGTGGCGGGCGATGCCGCTGCGGTCGCGAGCGATCTGGCCAATGAAGTCGCGACGCGCGACGCCGCCGATAGTGCATTGGATGGCCGTGTAACGGCGGTCGAAACGGGCAAGCAGACGACATCGGCCAATCTTGACGGCTGGTCGGCGGTTGCACCGTCCGCGAAGCAGGACACCAGCGAGCGCGGGCAGGCGAACGGCTACGCGCCGCTCGGCGTTGATCAGAAGGTGCCGGAAGCCAATCAGTCCGGCATCGGGACGCGGGCCGGCGCTGGCGACGCCAATAAGACGATGAGGACCAACGCCACCGGCTACGGCGATGCGTCCTTCCTCGATCCGATGCCGTCGCTCGATCAGATCATGCGGCGCGGCGGCAGCATCGCCGCAATAGACCCGCTGCCGATCCAAACGGGTCCGACCGGCTGGTACATTCCGATCACCGCGGGCGTGCCGTCGATCAGCCAAGTCACGCTGAACGACGGCAAGATGCGCATGTGCTTGTTCCTGACCAACGTGACGCTGGTCGTCGGAAGTGGCGACAATACCCTGCGCGGTGACCAGTTCACGGAGAACGTCACCGTCAAGAGTGGCGATCTCGTCATGTTCCAGGGCGAAGGCAATGGCGTCGTGCGCTTCCGCGTTTGGCCAGGTCAGCGTTCGGTCCTGGAGAGCGCTGGCGCTGTGTCCGCTGGATCGACGCCGCGCCTCGATGAATTCGGCAAGACCGATTTTTCCACCCAACCGAAACAGTACCGCAAGCGCACCGGTGGCCGACTTGTCCCTCTCCTGTCTTGGGGCGGCAAGGGTCTCGGTCTCTTCGCGCTCTATGCGGACGGCACGATCAAGAATCCGATGCTGAATGCGATGCGCCGCGCGACGGCGCCGCTGAAAGCCCGAACCAAGCCCGGCGGGCTGATGTGGGCAGTCGGCGGCAAAGGCAAGGCACTGCTCGGCATGCGCGATGATGGCGAACTGGTCAACAAGACCATCAGCCGGATCGAGGCGCAGGCCAAGGCCGCGCAGGTCTGCATCGATGTCTGGTCGGACGGCGACAGCCGCTCCGACCTCGGCATCAATCCCGGCCGGACGCGCGCTCAGGGCTGGCATTGGTGGGCTCAACTCTACACCGGCGGGCGCGTTCGCTTCCAGGATGCGATGTTCGGCCTTGGCGGTTCGAACTCTCAGCAAATCCTTGAAAGTGCCGGTTCCCTCTGGGGCGCCAAGCCGGGATGGGTGGTTTGCTGGATTTCGATCAACGATCCGCCCGAGGGCAACGGACCGGCATGGACTTTGGCACGCATCCTCGCCTACCGCGACCGCGTGCTCAAGATGGGCCATCGCGTCGTCTTCATCGCGGAGACGCCGAAGGGCGATCCGAATGCCGCCGGCACCTACTATGCCGGCTTCACCGGGTCGCAGCTCCGTCATCACCTGTCCGACCGGGCCGCGCTGCTACAGCAGGCGGCAATCGCTGGCTGCTATGTGATCGATGTCTGGGCGGACTTCATCGATCCCTTGAGCTCGAACGCCAAGGCGAAGGCTGGTCTGCTGCGCGAAGGTCTCCACTTCGGACCTCCGGGTGCTCGTGTCGCCGGCATGAAGATCGCGCAGTTCTTCAACCAGATGCTTCCGCCGCGCAGCTTCCTGCCGACTACGGTCGCGGACCTGTTCCATGCCACGGAATATGAGGCCGGCTCTCTGAATGCGAACCCGCTGTTCCTGACGACTGGCGGGACCGGCATCGTCGGAGCGAACTGTACCGGAACCGTAGCGGACGGCTGGGAAGCCGTCGCCGGCAGCGGTCTCACGGGTGCCTGCTCGGTTGGCGCGGCTGCCAGCGGCTTCGGCAACCATCAGCAGATCGTTGTCGGCGGCGCGGGTCCGACCAGTGTGGAAACCAGCGATACCGCCGGCAACCTCGATCCGCGCCCGATCTCGGTTGTCCTGCAACAGACGATCATGGATACGACGCTCGGCGTCCCGCTGAACCCCGGATACGTGGTCGAGGGCGACTCTTTCCAGGCCATGTGCCACCTCGAAGCGGACGCCGGCATAACCGACGTGCGCGGCTGCGGCCTCTATGCCTGGTACACGACGGCGGCCGGAACCTTCATCAGCGCGGCCGGTGAGCCGGATGTGACCCGTCCGGCCGGACAGATCAACCTTGGCCTGCCGAACGTCGCCTTCTCCGGGTCGATGATCACCCCGGAGACGAAACCGATCGTCGGCACGCCGACGAAGGCCGGCGTCTTCTGGGCGCTGACGGGGGTCAAGTACGCCAGCGGCGTTGCGATCCCGGCGAGCGGCACGTTCCGCATCAGCCAGTGCAAAACCCAACAAGTCCTCAACGACAATCCGCTCTGACAGGAGACCACTCGCATGGTCGAGACCCGTGTTTATTTCGATACCGATGTCGATATCAGCGAGACGGAAGGGGCTTTCGTGCCCTTTCCGCCGTGGGAGTTCGGCGACGATCTTTTCGCCGCGCATATGATCGGCACCGGCTATGCGGCTTTGAACCCGGATGACGAAGCCGAAGCCTATGGCGCACTCTATGACTGGTCCGGCAACGGCCATCACCTCAATTCGCTCAATGACCTCGCCGGCGGCCTCGGCGAATGGGGCGTGACGGCTGGCGTGGTCGCCAACGAAGCAAACACCACGTATACCCTCAAGAATGTCTGGGATGCGGTTGTCGCGGCAGGCAGCGGCGGCTTCACAATCATCGCTCATGCCACCGCACCCGCCGCCGCAAAGGCTGTCGCCCTTGTCCGCAGCGATACCGGCACGCCTGACCCGAATGTCGGCCTTACCCTTGGACTTAACGGCGGCAATGATTTGCGTGTCCAGGCGACAGGTGGCGGCGCGCAGCAGACGGCTTCGATCCTCGACCTGACCACCGAGCTTGGCAACAGCGCCTATTATTGCGGCGTCTACACGCTCGCCAGCCGGTACGGATGGTCGAAGCGCAAGGGCGCGACAACGAAGGCAGTCACGCCGAACAACGTCGCCGTCACCGCCCTGAACGCCAACGTGCCGTTTGAGATCCTGGACGAGGCGGGTTCAGGCACCGGCACGACGGTCGGGTCTAGCTTCTGCATCGTGTTGCGCCCGATCACTCAGGAAGAGTTTGAGGCGGCCGTCGACAACAACATCGAATGGCACGCCGTGGCCGGCACTGGCCTCGACGCCTAACCCGCGAAAACCCCTCTCAATAGGATCATTACTATGGACCGCAATTTCCAGCGGGCGTTTTCGCTCGTCCTCAAACACGAAGGAGGGTGGGCGGACAACCCTGCCGACCCTGGCGGACCTACCATGAAAGGCGTCACGCTCGCGACCTTCCGCAAATATGTGAAGCCGGGCGCGACGAAGGACGATCTCCGCAAGATCACCGACGCGCAACTAGCGATGGTATATCGCCGGCACTATTGGCATGTCGTCGCGGGCGCCGAACTGCCGGACGGTGTCGACTATGCGGTGTTTGACTTCGCCGTGAACTCCGGGCCGCGCCGGGCTGCGACCTACCTGCAGGCCGTCGTTGGCGCCGCTCAGGACGGTAAGATCGGGCCGGAAACGCTGAAGGCGACGCGGGCAAAACTGCACGCCACCGTCATCAACCAACTCTGTGACGACCGCTTGGCTTTCCTGAAACGAGCGAAGGACAAGAAGGGCAAGCTGCTCTGGCCGACCTTCGGCAGGGGCTGGGAGCCGCGCGTCAAGGGCGTCCGGAGGGCAGCGCTGGACATGGCGGCACGGCCATCCGCGCCGGAACCCGCGCCCCAGCCGGTCCAGCCTGCGCCGGTTCCTGTGCCCGTCCCGCAAACCGCTCCCACGCCGCCACCGGGCCGTGATCTGCCGTCGCCAGGCTTCGATTTCCTCGCCTGGCTGCTCTCGCGGTTTCGGCACTGACCTTCAATCTGCAACCGAAAAGGAAAACTCCCATGGACAACAATGCAATGACGGTCCAGTTCGTCCGCATCCTCGGCTACCTGCTGTCTTCATTCCTCGTGACGAAGGGCTACATCGATCCGGCCGCGTCGGCGGAACTCACCCAGAATATCGAATTGCTAACGGGCGGACTTCTAGGCGTCGGCACCTTTGTTTGGTGGCTGAAGGCGAACTGGCGCAAATCCTGAGCCGGTCGCTGATTGAGCAGGGGCATACACATGAACATCACGACCGAGTTCGCGACTTTTGTCATTTTTATCCTCGGCGTGGTGGCCGGCGCCTGGTGGCGCGTCGAAGGTGCTATCAAGGTGGCGAAGGACGAGGCGAAGAAGGACGCGGAAGCCGCCGCGACGAAAGCTGAAGCAGCCGTCGGGCTTCACAACATGCTTTCGATCCAACTCGCCGAACACAAGCTCCATGTGGCCGAAACCTACATCACCAAGGCCGGCCTGCGTGAGTTCCGCGACGAGGTCATGACCGGCGTGCGGGAGCTGAAAGGCAGCGTCTCGACGCTCCATCAACGCATCGACCAAATCCTGCATGAGAAGGGGCGGGAGGCCTAAGCTCTCCGTAAGTAAAGCTGGCGGGGACCCCTCGGAGGGGGTCCCCTGGGCACACTTAGGACTGCCCGCCCTTCCGGCCTGCTTCTGACGCACGTTCGCGGTCATTTCCGAAGTTACCGGAGCCACCACGCTCACCGCCGCTCTGCTGACGGTCCTTGCCGCCTTCGGCGTGCTGTTGGCCGCGGCCACTTTCCTTTTCGTCGTTCTTGTGGCTCTGCTGGCCGGCCTTCACGTGTTGCTCGTGGCTTCCGCCTCGATTGGCCATTGTCATCTCCTCTGATTGTTCGAGGCTCATCGCCTCGGGAGGCAAACCGGCGAGAGCGGGAGCGGTTCCGAGCTGAAAATTTTCGTGATCATACGTCTGTCTGAATTCGACTGCCCGCAGCTTCGGCTGCGGGGCTTTTGGAGGCGCTCTACACGACCGTGCGAACGATTTGGATCAGATATCGCCCGTCGATTTCATACGGAGCCAGATCTTTTCGCCACGCTCGAACGCCAGCAAGGCCTTGAGCTCCTCCGGCTTTTGCCAGCCGAGCTCAAACAGCGACATCAGCAGCATCCCGGCTTCATTGCATTCCGGGCTTTTGATCGGAAAGCCTTTCTCGTCACGCCGGTCAGGATTTTCAGTTGTTCGGGCTTCACAATGCCGGTGAAGGGCATGACGCTCTCCTCCCTGGTTGGGCGAAAGCTTGATGACCTCTTTCAAGCGCCTGTTTGCCGGGTACAGATCGTACAGACGACCATAAAAAACGCCATGTCTGGTGGGCGGTTCCTTCCGGCAGAAAATGTGATCGCTGCTATGACGCGAGCCGCTTCGCCTCGAGCATCAGCGTCTCACGGTCGTTGCCGTGCTTGCGGATGAGTTCGCGCGCCTGAGCGACCGTAATCTGTGCCTGTTCGGCGAAATAGCGCACCTCGTGCTCCTGCTCGGCGGAGACGCGGCTGCGGTCGCGGAAATCTCGTTTGCCGGGATCGTCTGCCATGGATTCCTCCTGTCGAGCGGGAGGAACTGCTGACAAGACCGTGTGTTCCGCTCTCTGTGTCGTTGCGGGCCCAAGAGCAACGCGACGTCGTGACCGTTCAAGCGTCACACAACTGATCACAACCTAAGGGCGATTTTCGCTGTTTCACTTCAGTAGTGGGTGAAGTCGGAGACTGTCTCTCGGTCACAACCTCAGGGAGAAGTCAAATGGCCACTTTTACAGGCACCAACGGCGGCGAGATTTTGCCCAGTCTATTGCTTGGTCCCGTCCAGGCCCTCGGCAACGACACGGTAAATGCGCTCGGCGGTAACGACATCGCGATCGGCTGGGCCGGCGATGATGTGATCAGCGGCGGTTCCGGTGCAGACGTGATCATCGGCGGCTTGCTCAATGCAGCCGGTGTCATAACGCTGTCCGGCACCGACACCTCCGACTATACGACCTCCTCCAGCGGCGTGACGGTCGATCTGTCAACGATCGTCAACCTCACGCTGCCTATCCTTGGCCTTAACGTCCAGCTTACCGGGGCCTCCCAAGGGTTCGGCGGTGACGCCGAGGGAGACTATATGGTTGGCATCGTCAACCTGCGCGGATCGAACGCAAATGACTCACTGAAAGGCAGCGGCGTTGCCAACACTCTGGAAGGCCAGGGAGGAAACGATATCCTGCATGACGGCGGCGTCGGGACTGCTGCCGATACACTGATCGGCGGCATCGGCAACGACACCTACATCGTCTACAATGGAGACGATGTCATCGTGGAAGTCGCAGGCGCCGGCAGTGATCGCGTGGCTGCCGGCGTCGACTATAAGCTGGCGGCCGGAGCGAGCGTCGAAACGCTCAACACAACGAACCTTCGCGCTACCTACGCCATAAATCTCACGGGCAACGAAATCGGCCAGTTGATTCGCGGCAATGACGGTGCGAACGTAATCGATGGCGGCCGTGGGAACGACACGTTATACGGCATGGGTGGGGATGACACGTTCCGCTTCTCGACCGCAATCGGTTCCGGCAATGTCGATCGGATTGTCGATTTCCGCGCGGAGGACGACCAAATCGAGCTGGACGGCTCGATCTTCACCACGCTGGCTTTCGGTGCGCTGAGTGCATCAGCCTTCAAGGAAAACACCTCCGCGCCACGCGACGCTGACGACCGCATCATCTACAACGCCGACACTGGCTCGCTGTTTTACGATGCCGACGGCGCGGGCACAGCCTCCGCGGCAGTGAAGATCGCTGCGCTGACGCCCGGCCTCAATCTTAGCGCTGCCGACTTCACGGTGGTCTGATCCATAAGGGGAGCCGCTAGTAACGTAGTCGATCGCGGTTGACTACTCCCAAGTTGTTGCCACAATTGGGCCGCGATCACTGGAGCCCGTCACCTTCTGGGTGACGGGCTTCTCTTTTGCAGGAACAGTCTATTGGGGGCGAGATTGTCGCGGCGGTCACCGGTCGCGATCGTCCTGGAGCGCATGGACAAGGCGGAAGCGCGGCTCGGCCGGCGACGATGGATCTGCCAACCGGTCTGCTAAATCACCACAAAATCCGCCGCAGTGAGTCCAAGACCGACCGCTACCGCTGCGAACTGGATTCGCGCTCCAGCGCCATTGCCATCCGCATCGAAGAAAATCCGGCCGGTGTCGAACTCGTAGACGATGCGATCGCTGGCATCGGCCGCGAGACCGGTCGAGTTTGCGACGAAGGCCGATGCGGCCAGCTTGCCCGCCGCCAGCCCGGTGAAATAGGCGTTGTCGATCTGGATCGTATCGTCGGCCACATTGAAGTCGGTGATCGTGTCGACATTGGTGGATGCACTCAAGGCCGAGTTGAAGATGAAGGTGTCGGCCCCGGTATAGCCGGTCAGCGTATCGTTGCCTCCATAAGCCTTGATGATGTCGTCGCCGGCGCCGCCGTTGAGCGCGTTCTTGGAAGAATTGCCGAATACGGAATCGTTGTGGTTCGACCCGGACAGGTTTTCGATCGCGACAAAGACATCGCCGAAGGCGTCGCCGGTGTTGATGGCAGGATTGGCGAGGCTGACGACCAGGCCCGCGGCGGCCGAAGCGTAGGACGCCCGGTCGCTGCCGCTGCCGCCGTTGAGATAGTCGGCTCCGACACCACCCATGAGGGTGTCGTTGCCGTCCTGCCCGTAAAGCTTGTCGTCAGCCGCGCCGCCATAGGCCTTGTCGTCACCCGTTCCCGCCAGCACGACGCCGTCCAATGTGCCGAGCCTGCCGTCGTAGAGATCGTTGTTGTCGCCCAAGGATACGTCGCCGATCATCAGGCCCTTATTGATGATCTTTTCCACGGAGTCGCCAGCCGAGTAGGAATAGCTGTTGGCGCCGCCATAGATCGTGCCGTAGTTGGTCACGACGAGCGTCTCCCGCACATCGGAGTTCTGCCGCCCGATCCCGGTGTGATCGCCGTGGATCAGCCCATGGTTGACGATGGTGGACTGGCCGCCGTCGGTCGACGTCGTGTACATGGTGATGCCGCTACTGCCACGAATCTCGCCATAGTTGACAACCGTGTGCTCGCCGCCGCTCAAATAGACGCCGCTGTGGAAGCTCGCGCTTACGGTTCCTGTTTCTCCGACGACGACATGGTTGTTGCGGCTGAGATCGTTGTTGTTGAGAATGCCCATGTAGTCGCCGAACACGTAGCCGTCGATCGTGAACTCATGATCGTCCGTCGTTCCGGCGATTGCCTCGTTTTCGGTTGAACCGACAGTGACTCCGCCAGCGACATAGACGTCTTCGTCGGCGAGCAAAGTTTCTTGTATGCCTGTACCCACCCGATCCAGATAGATAATCTTTGTGGGCATTCTGAACCTCCGAATTTTCTTGAGCTGGGCAGATTTCGGCCAAGGTCTTCATCGGCAGGATAGGTCATACCGCAATTATTTCCAAGCAATTGCGCCTATAGGGCGGCCTCTTTCGGCAGGCACATGGAGAAGACCGACAGCGGACGTGCGATGCAAGTGCGCGCCGAATTATTTGGCGTTTCCTATCCGTTCACCTAGCCTACCCGTCCGCCGCGCCTAGACTCCGTGCGTGCGTAAGCGTTTTGCGTCCGGCTTCATCGAGCCGATGTTCCCGACCCTTGTCGAGGCTCCGCCCGAGGGTGCTGACTGGATTCACGAAGTCAAATGGGACGGCTATCGCTCGCAACTGGTGAAAGAGTTCGACCGGTCACGCATCTTCACCCGCCGAGGTTAGCAGGCGATGTTCAACGCGAGAATCGAAACCGTGGCGACCTCGGGCGCATTCAAGGACGCTTACAAGTCGAAGCGATGCCTCATCCCCGCCGACGGGGTCTACGAATGGACAAAGAGCCCCGTCGATGGCGGAAAGGATCCGTGGTTCATCTCCATGCCCGGAACCGCGCCTTTCAGCTTCGCCGGGCTATGGGCGCACAATGACAAGCTGGATGTGACGAGCTGCACGATCATCACCGAGCAAGCGGCCACTCCGATGTCGGAATTGGACGACCGCCAGCCGATAATCCTCGACCCGGCCTATTACGACGCCTGGCTTGATCCTTCGACCGCGGTCGACGATTTGCAGGATGTCCTTGCTCACGACGTCGATGGCGCCTTGCAGTTCCACCGCGTCAGCCGCGACGTGAACGCCTCGACCAAGGACAAGCAGCGGAACGATCTTCCCCACATGATCGAACGGATCGACCTCGCATCAGAGCCACTCAACCCGCTATGACCGGCCGCGTCGACCCGCCGAAACGCATGCATGATTATCCCGACCGCGACATCGACTGTCAGCAGGCAGTCGAGCGCGAGGTTCAGGAACTCATCGCCGCCGCGCCGCGCGACCTCGTCAAGCTGACTGGTGTTCAAGGCACAATCAACGTCAATTCTTGGGCACCGGATGGGACCCGCTTCGCTTTCGTTGCGTACCCCGTGAACTAAACCGGACCGCTGCAATGGGGTCGATGGCGGCTCGTCCGCTTCTAGGCGTCGCCTTTTCGTCTCTGATCGGCTCGTGTGGGGTGGGAACCTGACCGACCGCTTATAGGCGGCGGAGTAGGGAAAACGGCCCCGAGGTGGCTGTCCGAGCTTGCCCGACGGATTTCGAGGAGGGATTGAGCTTCTTGTTCGTACCTTCGTCACTCGCCGGAGCCCGAACCCTCCTCAATTTACACCCCTATATCCTTATCATAGGCCATAACCGGTGAGAGTTGTGGTTAAGACCTAATGAACGACAGCAGGTCGGGGTTAAGGACATCCGCATGCGTGGTTAGCATTCCATGGGGGTAGCCGGAATAGGTTTTTAGCGACCCGTGCTTAAGCAACTCCACCGCGCGTGGCACTGAACTTGCAAACGGGACGACTTGATCAGCCTCGCCGTGCATCACCAGCACCGGCACGGTGATCTTCTTGAGGTCTTCGGTATAATCTTCGAGCCAAGAGTCGACAGTCGCGTAGTGGGCCAGGGCTCCGCCGGCCATGCCCTGGCGCCACCAGTTCGCAATGATTGCCTCCGAAGGCTTCGCCCCGTCGAGGTTGTACCCGTAGAACGGATTCTCTGGGACAAAACGGTAGAACTCCGACCGGTTGCCCAACACGCCGGCTCGGATCGTCTCGAACCACTCCGGCGGTTGACCGGACGGGTTGTCCTCGCTCCGATACATGTTCGGCGTTAATGAGGCGACCAGCGCCGCCTTCGCGACGCGCTCCTGGTGGCGAGCGACATAGCGAGCGACCTCGCCGCCGCCTGTCGAGTGCCCGATGTGGATGGCGTCGCGCAGGTTGAGGTGCTCAGTCAGGGCCGCGAGGTCGGCAACCCAGTGGTCCATGTCGTTGCCGGTGCTGGGCTGGTCGGACCGGCCGTGGCCGCGCCGATCGTGAGCGATGACCCGATACCCGTGATGAAGGAAGAATGTCATCTGGGCATCCCAGTCGTCCGCTGAGAGCGGCCAACCGTGGCTGAAAACGATCGGCTGACCTGATCCCCAATCCTTGTAGAAGATGTTGACGCCGTCTGTAGTTGTGATCGTGGACATGGCTGTAATCTCCTTTCTTGAACCCCTGCGTTAAGTCTTCCTTTCGCTAAAGACAAAGACCTAGTAGGCTGCGATGTATGCCTTGGTAGCATACCGGGGGGAGTATGGAACTTCGGCATTTGCGCTACTTCATTGCAGTCGCGGAGGAAGGTAGCTTCTTGAACGCTGCCCAACGGCGCCTAAACACTTCGCAGCCGTCGCTGAGCCGGCAGATTCGTGACTTGGAATCCGAAGTTGGCGTGCAGTTGCTGGAGCGCCAGACGCGTGGCGTGGCGCTTACCGATGCGGGAAGAGTTTTTCTCGATCACGCGCGGCTGGCGCTGACGCAAGTCGAGGCGGCGAAAGATGGTGCGCGGCGGACCGCACAGCCGCCTAAGCCAGCACTTTCTATGGGGTTCATGGTTGGACTGGAGGTAATGTGGCTCCCCCACTTGTTGCGTATCCTCCGGGAGGAAGAGCCTGAGATCGAAGTCACGTTGTGTAGTCAGTCCTCGCCAGACTCGCCCTCGCCTTAGCGCGCGGGAAGCTGGACATTGCCTTCCTCCGCCCTGAGAAACAGAACGCAGGCCTGACCTTCAAGTTGTTGGCGAAGGAGCCCTTGATCGCGGTTCTGCCGGCAGGCCATCGTTTGGCCTCGCGCAAAAGGATTCGCCCACAGGATCTTGTCCGCGAGGTCTATGTCAGCTCGGCGAGAACATCTCCTGTACTGCACGGTGTGATTCAGGATTATGCGTCGAAGGTTGGGATCGTGCTCAAGGCAAAGTATGAAGGCGAGAACATATCTTCAGCCATGTCGCTGGTCGCATCCACTGGCGGAGTGACTCTCGTTCCGCTCTATGCACAAAATATGCTGTCGCCAAACGTTGTTGCTAGAGCGCTCGAGGGCGTCCCACCAACCGTCGATCTCACTCTCGGCTACAACCAGGCAAATTCCTCTCCTCTGCTCTGCCGGCTTTTGTCTCGAGCGGATGAATTGGTTGCAAGTGTTCAAGATCAGAGCATCACTCGCTACGTTGAAGCTGGCTAAGGGCGTGGATCATTGGCGCGAAGCCGTAACCTGATCGAGGCAAGCTGAACGAAAGCAAAGTAGTTCGCTGCCAGCTTGTCGTAGCGTGTCGCCACCCGGCAGAACTGTTTAACCCTGTTGAATCACCGCTCGAAGGGTTGCGGGCGCGTTGGATATACGTGCTGACGCATATCGGATCACTCGATTGCTCTTTGCCGGGATCTGCTTTCCCATCGGACGCAGCCGAACGAACGGCAGGTTTCGGGCGGCGAAGGTAGCACTCCGAAAGGCGACAATGGGTAAGCGCCCGGTCATGACCGCCTTCCGTAGTGGTGTTCGGATCGGCTAACGATCGGGCTCGGGATGCTGAAGATGGTGTCCATGAGTGGGGCTTAATGGACACGATCCCGTTGGACGGAATGATTGGCGGGGATCTTCGGGGCGAGACAGCGCCCGCACGCCGGCGCAAGTCCTATACCCTCGAAGAGAAGCAG
>NZ_JBEBMH010000035.1:0-34941 GCF_040081985.1 Mesorhizobium yinganensis
GTGGGAGGTCTATATCGACATGGAACCGGAGGACGGCTGCCTCTGGGTCTACGGGCCCGACGAACAGCAGATCCCCGCCTTCACAGACTTCGGACTCGAAAGTCTGATCGACTTCATCCGCGAGCACAAAGCCAATCGCGGCGACAGCCAAAACGGCAGCCCACAAGAGCCCGGGTCATAACCGGGCGCTTACGTTGATTTGAACTGGCCTGTCTTTCAAGGTAGCTGGTTACGCCACCCATCTTCGTATTCCCGCCCAGCGGGATCACCGAAAGTACCGGTTACGTTTCGTCGCCATAGGGCCGCCGGGCCGGAATGACCCGGTCTGCGTAAACGGGATGCATGACGCCGGCACGGCCGCCGAACCAGCTTGCGACTGCGCCAAGCAACAAGGCGATGAACGCCGAAATCGCACTCGTGGAAACCACGGTGGCGGTGGCATCGGCCGCCGCCGCGGCTTGTTGCTTCGCGGCTTCGACTTG
Organism: Mesorhizobium yinganensis; assembly: GCF_040081985.1. Classification (NCBI taxonomy): domain Bacteria; kingdom Pseudomonadati; phylum Pseudomonadota; class Alphaproteobacteria; order Hyphomicrobiales; family Phyllobacteriaceae; genus Mesorhizobium; species Mesorhizobium yinganensis. Next base: position 483 of record NZ_JBEBMH010000035.1, read on the forward strand.
GTCTCGGTATTGCTTTTCCATCTCCGCCACTTGCGTGGTAGCCTGATCGAGCGGAATGCCACGGGCAGCAGCGAGAGCTTGGGCCGCTTGTGAGCGCGCCTCATCCGCTCCCGAGGCATCTCCCATCACGAGGTTGCGCATAGCATTGACAGCCGCCGCGTTGAGCGCCTCTGGGTCCCTGCCCGACGCACGCAAACGGGACTCCATCATTTCAAAAGGGTTGGAGTTGGCAATGATCGGTGCCGCGGTTTGAGCGATTGTCTGACCAGCCCCGGCAACCACGCTCGCGATTCCGCTGAATGCACCCCCGACCAGTGCCCCAACCGTGCTGGTGAGGAAATAAAGAACTAGCAGCGTGGTGAGGGCCCAGGTAGTCAGCCCGTGCAAGGCCCCGGTAGTAGGCGATATCCTGCCGGCGAGCCTTGATGCCATATAGCCGCCCAGGAACGCGGCGATAATGCCGGAGATCATATACCAGATGCCAGCAGCGATGGAAAACGTAGACGCTTGCGGAGTATCGTTAGCCCTGACGTCAATCGTGGCAATGCCAATACCCGCACCCAACATCGTTAACAGCACATGCACGACGAGGGCGACGACAACGCCGGCAAAAATGGCGCCCCAACTCGCGCGCCGCATAGACGGTTCCATCGCGTCCAGTTCCGGTAACCGGCCGGTGTGTGCAGTATGAGAGGTGTCCGTCATGGGATTATTCCTCTCCAAGGCTGGTGGCTTCGCCACTCTTGACCGCGGCAGCGTTAATCCGGGTTTCGCCCAGAGCATCAAGCTTCGCGTCGGCCGCGTGTTCTTCGTCGAGGGTTTCGGTGAGGAGCTCGGCGACGTTGTCGTGCCCGAGCTCGCCGGCCCACGCAACTAGCGTGCCGTATCGCGTGATCTCGTAATGCTCGACCGCTTGGGCCGCTGCAATAAGAGCCGCGTCGAGGGTGTTCTCATCCTCGATCTCCTCGATGAGTTCTTCAGCCTCCTCGATGATCCCCTCGATCGCAGGGCACTCCGTGCCGGCCGCTGCTTCGCCGAGGAAATCGAACACTTGCTTCAGGCGTGCGACATGGGTCTCAGTTTCGGCCAAGTGGGTGTCGAAAGCCTCAGCAAGCTCCGGAGCCGTGGCGGCAGCTGACATTTTCGGAAGCGCATTGAGGATTTGGTTCTCGGCGAAATAAATGTCCTCCAACGTGTGGAGAAACAGGTCGTTCATGGTTTTGATGGGCATCTCTTGGCCTTTCGGGGGAACCGCTAAAACGGCTCCGAAGGAAGTCTGCGAAATAGGGATTGCTCAGCGCGAAGCCTTGTAGAGCTTGGCGGCGATTTCCATCATTTCCTGAGGGTCATAGTCCGGCGTGAACGCAGACGGCACGCCGGTGAGTTGGTGAATCTTGCCGCCGTCGGGCATGCCTTCGATGACCTCCAGTTCGCCCGGAGGGTCACCTGGGAGAGCGGTCTCGCCCTGGCCCCAAATGCCCGCAATCTCCTTGTAGTCGTCAGGACTGAAGGTGTAGAGCCGGCGATGCGACCCTTCGTCGAGATACTTTTGGCATTCCGGGATGTTGCCGAGGTAGATGTTCGGCGTCGGCAGCATCTTCTCGATTTCAACGCCGGTCAGGTTCTTGATTGCGAGCGCATAAGAGTGCGCATGTACCGACCCTCGGACCAGCAGATAGCCGCAGATTTCTCGGCCGGTCGGATCAGTCAGGGACTCATATACCCGCAGCTTGTGCAGGCGGGCGCCACACTCGAGATGGAAGTTGTGCAGCAGGTCGACGATGACATTACCGGTCGTTGTGACGAAATCCATGTTCCAGGAAGCGCCATTGCTATTGGCCGGGACCGCGCCGCCAGCGTTGGAATAGAATGCGCTTGCGAGGCGGACGTCTTTCATCGCGTCGTAAGGCGCACCGGATATGTCGCCGCCATCTTGTTCATCTGCGCCTTCTAGGTCGGGGCCGTTGTTGAGCATGGCAACGCCATTGCTCACGAGCTCGACATGCCCAAGCTCCTCGGCGGTGATGGCGGCGACCAACCCATAGAACGGCTTCAGCTTGGCCTTGCTGCGAAAGTTAAAGCTTTGGAACAGGTAATTCCCCAGAGTCGACATCTCGCCGTACTTGCCGCCGAGAAGCTCTTGCAGGGCGGCACCGGCGTTCGGGTCGGCGCGTAGGGGCGGAGGTATCTCGATCTGTAGCTTGTCGACGCGAAGAAACATGATCTTGGTCCGTAGCTCGAGGGAGTGACCCTGCCCAACCACGCACGTTGGCGTATGTTCCTCGCTTTTTTTTCAGGCCATCGGAGCAGCGCTTCGCACACTTTGGAAGTATTCCGGGACGGCGCCAGAATGACCAGTTGGATCGCTATCCAGAGTACGTTGGCACGGAGCGATAACAGCAACTAAAAATATGTGACGGTCTCCGGATCGGGCGGTAGTCGAACGAATCGCGCAAAGATTAGGAAGCTTTGGGAAAGCCCCGATAGGGCGTGGTGGGATAGCTCTGACGATCCGGACATCCGCCTCACCACTTTCACGCCGGATGAAGGAAAGCTCTGGGACAGCCCTGGCAAAATAGCCGCCATGGCGAAAATTGTTATGACAGCCATAACTGGTGCAAAGCCTGATATCGGCGACAATGCGAAAATCGAGATATGAGGTTGTGCACTCTATCCCGTAAGACGATCGTTTCCGAACACTAGCAACATGCCTGTCGTTGGGGAAAAATGGCCGAGCGGGCGTCAAGGACTGCGAGCCCTTACATATGAACGGCGCCGTGGCGAATACTCCTTTGACCTCATAGGGGGCGGGTAATCGACGGGTTGGATGCTTGCCGTACGCGTGACCGCAAAGGCGGGCGGCGCCACAAGCGCACCCGCGGCGACGATGGGTAACTCCGCACATGTGTAAGGCCGCCGGCGACTTACTCCTCCGGACTACCGGCGATCGAAACTGTAACCTGTCCATCTGTCCCCCCAGCTCTGGGAACATGGCCGCTGCCCGGTTGTTTGCCCCATCAAACGTGAGGTGACTGCCATGGCTTCGCATGGACTGGCCCACGGGCCGCTTGGGCCCAACTGCCTGCATGTCTGCGTCGACATGCAGGGTCTGTTCGGCCCGGGCTCTCCGTGGGCGGTGCCGTGGATGCAACGGGTTCTCCCGGCAATCGCCAACGTGTGCGAACGCTTCGGCCCTTCCAACTTATTTACGCGCTTCATTCCGGCGGACCAACCCGGCGCGGGCACCGGCGCATGGGCTCGCTATTACACACGCTGGGCCGGAATGACCCTGTCGGAAATCAACCCCGACCTCTGCAACTTGATCCCCGCGCTGCGCCGATACGTGCCGCCCGGGCGTACGCTGGATAAAAGAGTCTATTCGCCGTGGACTGAGGGTCATCTGGACGCGCTGTTACGGCCGTCCGGCATCGATACGCTCGTCATCACCGGCGGCGAGACCGACGTATGCGTGCTGGCGACAGCGCTTGGCGCCATCGACCGCGGTTATCGGTTGATCCTCGTGGAGGACGCGCTGTGCAGTTCGGCTGACGACGCCCATGACACGATGATGACCTTCTACCACAGGCGGTTTACCGAACAGGTCGAAATTGTTGAAGCCGGAGAGCTATAAGTTCGCCGAGAGCGACATTGAATTTTCAGCAGTCCGCAGGGAACACCATGAAGAATTCAATGTTCGAACCGATGACCCGCTATTATTTCCACACTATCCAAGGCCTTCAAACATTCCGCGATATGGTTGGCATTGAACTGGCGGACGAGGCCACGGCGTGGAGCGAGGCTACGCGTGCTTGCGGCGAAATGATCGCCGCTATCGACGGTACGTTGCCCGTAGGCTCGGACTGGATCATGGAAATCGAGGACAACTTCGGGCCGCTGTTCCGCATCCGGTTTGGGGGCGAGAGGTTGCGCTAACGTAGCCTACGGAATTCGCCGAACCACAGACCGTTTGCCAAACGCCTCAGGGAAGTTTGATGCAATGCAACCTTTCGTCCGCGACAACGGGCTGACGCTCGCCCTCACCACAATGTTTCTCGTGAGTGTGGGCGGCATGGTTCTGAGGGGACGGGCCGTTTTCAACAAAGAGTTGTTCGACCACGGCAGGCAGGCAGTGGTTCTCGTGGTGCTGTCGATCTTCCTGCGCCACAAGGGCTCGCCCGAATCCAAGCCGGTAGCGGCCAGCAACTCTGATACCGGCGCTTGAGGATATACCGTTCGTGGCGTTGCCCTCCTGCCGCAAGCCATCTTTGACCTGTGTCCCGGCGACGGTATTCGTTGGCCGAAATGGAAGGGCCACAATGGCGGCCCGATCAATTCATAATTTCAAATTGAGACACTACCGGCTGTCGACAGAGCTCGATCCGAGAAGACCTGGAGGTTGCCTTCGGCCTTTGCGACCTCGGGGCAATTTGTCCCGAACTCGGCTTCGTGATGGGGAATTCGCCGCGGTACCTGAAGGCGCGGCCTCCCCGTGAAACGGCATCTCACATTCAGTCCGCATTTCGCTGTCAATCTATGCACGGGATGCCTCCCAGATCGTTGGGTGAGCATTACATCGCTGATGCCTCCGGCTTGCCGGGGGTTTTCGTTCTTGGCGGCGGCAGCCGTGGAACCGCTTGGCGTCATTGAAGTTTGAAGATGAAAGGACGAGCTGCATGTTGCGTCTGATAGCTGTCGCGGTGGCGGGATGGGCCGTTTATCGCCTGGTTGCGGGGAACGCGCGTGCGGTGCGCGGCCCTACGGCGCAGCAACCCCATGACTATATATCGCCGAACTAATGGACGAGTTTGTTCTTAACCTCACGCAACGCGACGCTCTTTCCACGCTTGAGCGCGGCCTTATCGCCGAGATGACGGCTAAACGCCGGACTTTCGATGCAAAAACCGACATCGTGAAACAAGGTAGTTCGCCCACCCATAGCTGCCTCATGGTAAGCGGGTATTCGGCACGCGTTAACCTGGTGGCAGATGGGCGCCGGCGCATCACTGCGGTGCATGTTCCCGGCGACTTCGTTGACCTGCACAGTCTTCTACTGTCCCGGATGGACCACAGCGTCACCGCACTCAACAGCTGTGAGGTAGCGCTGGTCCCGCACAACCTGCTCCGGCAGGTTACCGAAAATCACGGGCACCTGTCACGGCTGCTGTGGATGCTGACGGCAATTGACGCCGCCATCTACCGCCAATGGCTTGTCGCCTCGGGGCGTCTATCCTCGGTGGAACAGCTCGGCCACTTTCTCTGCGAAATGGCGCTGCGGCTTCGGGTCATCGATAAGAGCGACGGAAAAGCATTCCGGCTGCCGATGAGCCAGGCGGAGCTCGGCGATGCCATGGGCCTCTCCGTGGTGCACGTCAACCGCGGCCTGCAGCAACTGCGGCGCGCGAACCTGATCACATGGCGTGGTGACGCGGTTCAGATACTCAATTTCGCGGCGTTGCAGCAACTCTCGGGGTTTGACCCAACGTACCTAGACCTTGAACGCCGGGAGCGCTGATCCCAATGGAGAATGCCGGAACATGCCAGCCTACTGCTTTGCATTCCGCGAAGGGTTCGCCGAAGAGATCCTGGACGAGGTTGAGCTGGCAGACGACGAGGCAGCGCGCAAGGAAGCCGCGCGAGCCGCGCGGGAATTCATGAGCGAGGGCGTGCTGAAGGGCATCGACCGCAGCGGCTGGACGCTGAGTGTCAGTGCGAGTGATGGGCGGGTGCTGGTCGAGCTGCGGTTTGCCGACCTGGTAAGCCGTCGCGGCGATCTCCAGTGACAGAAATCCTAGTGGTAAGGAACATCGGTCGAGGAACGAGGTTCGGCGACAGCCTGTGACGAGAACCCTATGCGCGACCAGTCCCTGGATTTCCTGAAATCGATCGTGGCCGCGCCATCGCCGAGCGGTTTTGAGCAACCTGTCGCCCGCCTCTACCGTGATTACATCGGCAAGTTTGCGGACGGCATCACCACCGATACCCTTGGCAATGTCTCGGCAATCATCCATCCGGAGGCCAAGGTCCGCATCATGTATGCCGGTCACATGGATGAAATCGGCTTTATCGTCCACTACATCGACGAAAACGGCTTCCTGTTCTTTAGCGCGATCGGCGGTACGGACGTTGCGACCGAGATCGGGCAACGCGTGATGGTGCATGGACGCGAAACCGTATCTGGCGTCATCGGGCGCAAGGCGATCCAGACGTTCAAACCGGCCGATTCAACGCAAGTGCCCACACTCAAGGACTTGTGGATCGATATAGGCGCTACGTCCCGCGAGGAGGCGGAGGCCGTCGTGGGAGTCGGTGACGCGGTCACCGTGCAGACCGACTTTACCCATCTGCGTGGCAGCCAGGTTACGGGTCGCGGTTTCGACAATAAGGCCGGGCTGTTTATCGCAGCCGAGGTCCTGCGCACCCTGACGGCCGGGGGCGGCGTCCATCCCGACGTTGGGGTGAACATCCTGGGAACCGTGCAGGAGGAAATCGGCTCACGCGGCGCGCAGACTGCGGCATTCAATATTGCCCCCAGGACCGGGCTGGTGGTGGACATGGGCGTCGCTACCGACTACCCGCGAGCCCGCAACGAAGACGCCGGCCGGCTCGATCTCGGCCGAGGCCCCGGCCTCTGGCAAGGACCGAACACCAACCCGGTGGTGTGGCGGCTTCTCCGGGAGGCGGCCGACGATGTAGGTATCGCCACCCAGCCAGTGGCGGAGGGCAAGGCCAGCCCCACCGATGCGCGGCTCTTGCAGACAAGCCGCGGCGGGGTCGCCACCGGCATCCTGTCCGTGCCACTGCGCTACATGCACACGCCTTCCGAGGTCATGTGCCTCGACGATGTGCAGGCGACCATCGATCTAGTCTGCGCCTACTGCCGACGGATAACGCCGGATATAGACTTCACCCCCTGGTAACGGTGACGACCATGACGCCCTGCGTCCCCGCTATACTCGCCGTGGTGTTCCTATTGACCGCTTGCCAGTCCAGTGGTGCGGACCGAAAGCCAGGCGCGGACTGTGGTCACCTGGCTCGAGCTGCGAAACTCCCGACCGCCTCCCTTCGCGACCGGTATCCTAGGACCTGACGCGTTAACACTAACATATGAAAGTGAAAGAGGTCCGAGCCTTAACATAGGTTATGACCTTCGATTTTTATTTGTCCCTTCTAAGCCTCGGGTCGGAACGACCCCCATCTCGGCACATTGGCCTTTCCAGACGGAGGCTTTTCATTGACCCATCCCCCCCACCCTGCCTGCCACGATCGCCTACTGGTCGACACAATTCCCGCCCTCAGGGCCTTCGCCCGGACCTTCGACCCACGCGCCGACCGGGCAGACGACCTTGTACAGGAAACCCTGCTCAAAGGGCTTGCTGCGATCGACCAGTTTGATCCCGGCACCAGCATGCGCTCTTGGCTGTTTACGATCATGCGCAATGCCTTCTACACTCGCTGCAAGCGCGAAAAACGCGAATGCACGAGCGTCGAGGACGACGTGGGCCGCAGGCTCACCGTCGAAGCAAGTCAAGAATGGACGTTGTCAGGGGGAGAAGTGCAGCGAGCGATGGAGCGGTTGCCGGCTTCGCAGAGGGAAGTCGTCTGCCTCGTCGCAATCTTGGGGGTATCCTATATCGAGGCAGCCGAGATCTGCGGCTGCGAAATCGGGACTATCAAGAGCAAGCTCAGCCGAGCGCGCAACCGGCTGGTCGAAGACCTCGGAGAGCGATCGGCCTCGGCCGTGGTCCAGCGAAGAGGCCCCTACCCTGCCAGCATAGCCCAGCCGGCACTGGCTTGAACGCTTCTGTGCAGGTCGAAGATCACATTGTGTCCCTTCGACACGGCAACCGCGGCGATTAGAGCGCCAAGCTCGTCATCGGTGACATCAGGCGCCTTGAACATTAGGCGCACCGCCCTGACGGCATCATTGAGGGATACCGGCCACTTACTACCCAGCCGGCTCGCAATGTACTGATCAATGGCGCTGCCCAGGGCAAGTTCGCCGAATTCAGGGATTGGCATGGCGAATTTCCGTAATAATTTCAGAGCTGCTGAGAGGCGGAAATATTGGTCGGCAGCCTTGATAGCGGGCCAAGCGACCCGATTCCCCAACACGAGCTCGCGGCGCGAAGGCTGGCTGCATGCCCTCGGGTGGGCCGACTGGCTGGAGGGCGACCGCTTGGACGCTTTGGCAATTGGCTGGGCTGGTTGGCGACCGGCTAACGAAGAGATGGTCGAGCCGGCAAATAACCATTAGCCCCCAAACAAGGCAAATCCCAGGACCACGAGGAACGCAACCAAGGCAAAGGCCAGCATCACCCAGAGGGTCCCGGTAAATCCCGATTGCTGGGGCTTTGCTTCGAAGCCTCGCATGGCGGTATCGTGCGAGGATGCGTTAGGCTGATCGACAGGTTCGGCCAGAGCAGGACGAACTGGGTCCACCGGCTGGGCCGGCCCCGCCGCTTCGGCATCTGTTTCCAGCGGCGCGGCCGCAGGGTCAAACCCCTGGATTTTGTCACCAGTCAGGCCCTTCTGGATAGCGTCTCTGTCTCCGGCAGGAGTCTGGGGTCTTGGCATGGGCCTCGCCTTATGTGTTAGCCCCGCCGCTTGCGCGGCGGGGCGGATTGTTTAGGACTTGCCACCTTTGCGGCCGGCTTCCGAGGCCTTCTCGCGGTCATTGGCGAAGTTTCCGGAACCGCCGCGCTCGGTCCCGCCTTGCTGACCACCACGTTGCCCGCTACCCTGCTGGCCGCCGCTGCCGCCTTCGGCACCCTGCTGCTTGCTGTCGTCGTTCTTGTGGCTCTGCTGGCCGGCCTTCACGTGCTGGTCGCGGCTTCCACCTTGATTGGCCATGATATAACTCCTTGGGTTATGAACTCCCCATCAGGGGCGCTTCCCGAATCCCGTTGGCAGAAACATGTTCCCTTCGCTTCGCCGAGATTGTGCCGGCGTTTCCTCAAAATGGCCGATTCAAGCTTATTAGGGCGCGCGGGCCGCAGTGGCGCACAAGTCCGTGCCCAATACCATCCTTTCGCCGATGAGGACTGCGATTGGACCTGCGTTGTTTCACTCGTTGGTTGTGTCCATTGGTGGCCAATGTTGTGAGGAAGGTCTGGCGCCGGGTGCGCGACTATGGGGGTCCAAGGACGCACCCGATGCCTGCGCTCTTCAGCCGCGAAATACACGACCTTTATCGCCAGCCACAGGTCAGCTGCTGTTGCCAAATCGCCTGTAATGCAATCTTCTAGATCGCGGCGTTGGCAAGCTTTCCAGCCGTCGGGCGCCAGGCCGAAGAAGCTGACTGGCCTCAACGGCCACCATCGCGAAGCGTGGCAAACGAAGCTTTCCTGGGACGTCCGTAATGGGTCATCACCAAACTGGCCGCTTGTCGCCTAATTAGCCCGATACAGGCCTGTCGTCCCTTGGCGCTCTCGCATTCGTTCGCAATCGCTTCGGCCGGACCGTAGGGTCCTTTTAAGACGTCTCGACGTGAACACGGATGTAGGGTGCAGGCATATAGCGATGCCCAAAAGCTGCTCCCTGTTATTCACAAATTCTTCCCTGATAACTAGAATAAATTCCCTGTTTTGAATCTAGGGAAAATGCTGGCTAACCCATTGCAAATGCTGGTAATCGCGCGGCCGAATGTTCACCAAATCTGACAATTTCGCGAAATTTCCCTGTTTTTCCCTGTTTATCAGGGAATTTTTAGTCGAGACGCGTTCTATCCAAACTGATGGCTGCACCACTCAGTCCTCCCTAAATTGCGCCGTCTTTACTGTCTTGGAATAACCTCGACATATCCGTGACTTAGCGAGCTCTCGTCTGCAATGTCGGCCCGAGAGACGCAGCTTTTGGCGTGATTTCGGGGCCTTTGGCGACGCCGTCTCTTTTGAGCCCTCCACGCGTCCCCGTTTTTGCAGAAATGATGGTCGTTGCATCTTTGTGGATGCAGTGATGACGGGGTTTGCGTCAGAAGCCGAGCTGAGCCCGCTGCTCGTTCCAGCCAAAAGATAGGTCCTCGAAGCGGGACAGCATTCGTGCCGTAAGGCTCGGTGGCTGGCGGCCGGAGGAGATGTCCTCGACGATCGACGGCGCGAGGAAGGCCAGGCGCAGCACCCTGCGAACATCGGATCTGTCCATGGCGAACGAATTGGCGAGCTCGCCGATGCTCCGTGCCGATCCATCGGTGAGTCTTTTCAACAAGCGATTCGCAGTGACGATGAGATCGGTCAGCTTCTGATCCGGCTCTCGGCTATTGGAGCCTGGCAGCACGATCCGTGCCTCGTTGCCGCGTCGCCGGACGGTGATTGGGATAGCTTCAGATGTTTGCTCGGTCGGGTTGGGGCGTACTGGATCGGGCAGTGCCCCATCTCCGGGCAACAATGTGTCGATCATCGCGGCGGCATCGATCTGAAAGATAATGGCCTCCGAGGTCAGGGTGATCTTCGGGAACACTCGACGGACGAGGTCGGCGCAACCATCGGCAGTGAGTCCCGGTTCTCCTGCGAGGTTGCCCAGCATTTCCGTCGCTGCTTTGAGCGCCTCAGGCACCAGCTCCTTGCCGCGATGGATCGTCGCCCAGTCCGCGATGCGGGACTGGTCGCTCAGCAGCGAGCGATAGCGCTGCAAAACTGCCGCTTCAATCTCCGCTGCCGGAAGCCGCCACCCACTGGGATCGCGCTGCTTCGACTTCACCAGGCGGTTGGAAACATAATAGCGATAGCGCCTGCCATGGTTGGCGGTCGAGGTCGGCGTCAATCGATCACCCGTCTCGTCGAACAGGATTCCCGTCAGAAGATGCAGGTCGGGTGTCGATGTCTGAGATCGCCGATCTGGCGAAAGTTGTTTGAGAAGGCTCTGGGTCGCCTCGAAGGTCATCTCGTCGATGATCGCGGCATGCTCTCCGTCATGAAGCTGACCCTTGTGTCGGGCCTTGCCGATGTAAACCGGATTGGAAAGCACGTGATAAAGCTGGCCATAGCGATAGTGCCTTTGCCTGCCGGCAGAGGTCGGCGCTGAATCTCCTGGCCACTCTCCTGTGGCGTCTGCGAACCGCCCCTCCCCTCTGTTGAGTTCTCTGACCAAAGCCGGCACCGACTTGAGTTCGAGATATCGGTCGAAGATCGCCCTGACCGTGCCAGCTTCTTGATCGTTGATCAGCAGCTTCTTGCCTTCGATCCGGTAGCCGAAGGGAACACGGCCTCCCATCCACATGCCTTTCCTGCGTGAGGCAGCGATCTTGTCGCGGATGCGTTCAGCCGTAACCTCCCGCTCGAACTGGGCGAAGGACAAAAGCACGTTGAGCGTCAGCCTGCCCATCGAGGTGGTGGTGTTGAACTGCTGGGTGACCGAAACGAAGGAGGCGTTGCTGGCATCGAAGATCTCGACGATCTTGGAAAAGTCCACCAACGATCGGGTTAGCCGGTCGATCTTGTAGACCACCACCACATCGACCTTGCGATCACGGATATCCTGCAGCAGCCGCTGCAGTGCCGGACGCTCCATCGTTCCGCCCGAGATGCCGCCATCATCATAACGATCGTGCACCAGCTTCCAGCCGAGGCCGACCTGCGAGGCGATGAAGGCAACACAGGCTTCTCGCTGGGCATCGAGCGAGCTGAACTCCTGGTCGAGGCCCTCATCGGTGGACTTGCGGGTATAGACCGCACAGCGGAGTTTTGGGACAGCGCTCATAGCCCAAAAAACCTCGGGCCGGACCAGCGGGCGCCGGTGATGGCAAAGGCAATCGCCGTCAGCGATGAATAGAGCTTGCCGTCATAGACATAGCCGCGATCAATCACATCGACGACGTGAGCACGGCCATTCCATGTGAATCAGCACCGAATTTTGACCCCAGTCTGAAAGGCCACAAGTGCATGACTTTGCTAATGAATTCGCCCTACCTTTGGGGTCACCATCGGCGCCGATTATGAACCCGACCGTTTTTTTGATTCAGACAGGCAAATCAAAGCTCTATGCGGCCTGCATACGGGGGTCAAAGTTCGACGCCGATTCCCAATCAACCTCACCGGCAACGAACTGTCGCAGGAGATCGTCGGCAATGCCGGCGAAAATGTGTTGAGTTCCGGCGCGGTGGGCGGCGTGGATACGCTGCGCGGCCTCGGCGGCAACGACATCTACCGCGTCTACAACGCAGGCGACAACGTCGTCGAGGATGCGAACCAGGGCAGCGTCGACCGGGTCATGACCTCGGTCAGCTACGCGCTCGGCGCGGGCGTGGATGTCGAGATGCTGACCACCAACAGCTCGACCTCGACCACCCCGATCAACCTCACCGGTAACGCGTTGCACCAGGAGATCATCGGCAATGCCGGCGCCAACGTGCTCTCCGACGGCGGCGTCGGCAAGGCCGACACTATGAGCGGGCTCGGCGGCAACGACACCTACCGGGTCTACAACTTGGGCGACACGATCGTCGAGCCCTCGAGCCAAGGCACGGCGGACCGGGTCATGGCGGCGGTGGACTACAAGCTCGGCGCCGGAGTCTATGTCGAAAGCCTCACCACCAATGGCTCTGCCGGCAAGTCGGCGATCGATCTCACCGGCAACGAGATTGCCCAGGAAATCATCGGCAATGCCGGCGACAACCGCTTGGAAGGACGCGAAGGCAAAGACACGCTGCGCGGGCTTGGCGGCGCCGACACCTTCGTTTTCAATACAAAACTCGGCGCGTCGAACATCGACACGATCCTCGACTTCAACGTCGCCGACGACCGTTTTCTGCTTTCGGATGCGATCTTCACCAAGCTGAATACCGGGGTGATGCTGTCGGGCTATTTCCGCGCAAACACGACCGGACTGGCGCAGGATTCCAACGACCACGTCATCTACGAGACGGATACCGGGAAACTGTTCTACGATGCGGATGGCCTCGGCGGCGCCGCCGGCATCCAGTTCACCAAACTCGCTGTCGGTCTGGCCCTCACCAATACCGACTTCTCGGTCACGTAGGCATTCATACACGCTCCCGTAATCTTAGCTCAATCCACGCCGGAGCGTGATCGCTCGCGCCGTCGAGCCCTCGAATGTCCCGGTCAACCCCTGCAGCGACCAAGCGCTCAGACAGGTCCGGAGTGAGCAGAAGATGGTCGAGCCTCAGTCCCGCGTCGCGAGCCCACCTGTTCCGCTTATAGTCCCAGAATGTGTAGACACGCTCTTCAGGATGAAGAGCGCGAAGCGCGTCGGTCCAACTCCGACCGACCAGTTTGCGAAAGGCTGCGCGGCTTTCAGGCTGGACAAGAGCATCGTCATCCCAGGATTTCGTCGGATAGATGTCGAGTTCTGTCGGCGCAACGTTGAAGTCGCCAGCCAGCACTACCGGTGCACCGCTCTTGCGAAGCCGTGTCGCGTGCCGCTGGAGACGGTCGAGCCAGGCGAGCTTGTAGTCGAACTTGGGACCAGGCTGCGGATTGCCGTTTGGCGCGTAGATGCATGCTATAAGGACGCCTGCCACCGCTGCCTCGATGTATCGGCTCTGCTGATCAGCATCGTCGCCTGGAAGAGCGGTGCGTGTCAGAACGGGCTCGGTTCCGCGCGCCAGAATGGCGACACCGTTCCATGTTCGCTGCCCCAACCTGACCGCGCAGTAGCCGGCCTGCGCCAAGGCAGCAGCGGGGAGGTCGCGGTCGAGGCACTTTAGCTCTTGAAGGCAGGCCACATCTGGCCTCCTAGCTCCAAGCCAGGACAGTAGATTTGGCAGGCGTCGGTTGATATTGTTGATGTTGTAGGTCGCGACAAGCATCACCCTTAATGCATCGTCATGACCAGCGTTCCAGGCGACCGGGCGGCGGGACTGTTTTGATAGCTTGACTACTGCGAGGAACTGCCTGCCAGTTGTCGCATTGTCTTGATGGCCTTGTTCATCAACCACTTCACGGTCCAAATAATTGACCCTTGACGAATTGCCGATGGAAATCTCGCCGACGCTGCCGCAATCTCTCGCTGCTGCATTTCGGCGGGAAGCACCCTTATCCATCGACCTAAACGGCAACGTCCCCTGCACGACTATTGCCTCCTACAACGTTCACAAATGCGTCGGTGTCGACGGCCGGTTTGATCCAGCGCGTATCGTCGACGTCATCTGCGAGCTCAATGCCGATGTGGTTGCGCTGCAGGAGGCTGATGAGCGTATCGGCGACAGGCGTGGTCTTCTCGATCTCGGTGCCTTGCGGCGAAAAACCGGCCTCGTCCCGACACATCCTCAGCGGAATGATAGCCATGGATGGCACGGCAATCTCATCCTCGTCAGGCGTGGCGTTGTTCAAGGTTTTCGACAGGTCAAACTGCCGGGCCTCGAACCTCGCGGAGCCCTCATTGTCGATCTGGAAATCAGCGGTGTAGCGCTAAGGGTCATTGCGGCACACTTCGGGCTGCTGCGCCGGTCGCGGGCGCAACAGGCACACGCGCTTCTGGAAGCGACGCACCCGGTCATGCAGCCCACAATCCTGCTTGGAGACCTGAATGAATGGCGGGTTCGCAACCGGTCATCGCTCAATGCGCTGTTGCCGCACTTCGGGCCGATCCATGCTGTCCTGCCAAGCTTTCCCTCCCGTTTTCCATTGCTGGCGCTCGATCGTATCCTGGCGCGCCCCGCGAGCCTGATATCGCGCATTGAGGTCCATCAAAGCCCGTTGGCGCGGCTGGCATCTGATCATCTCCCTCTTAAGGCGCAACTGAACCTTGCTGGGGCAGCCCAACCTCTCACGCAACCGACAATGCTCTCGCACGTTACCTAGGCCAACACGGTTTTAGCGGGATTGCATGGACCTGGGCATCACACAATCCGCCGACGACAGGATCAAGGCCGGCAAAACTGGCCTGCAACTCGTTTCCGACAATTTCGATGCGATGGCGGTTCGTGTGCTTGCCGCTCGCAGCGCGATCCACAGCCTCGATCTGATGTATTACCTCTGGCATGACGATCATTCCGGCCGGGCGCTCATGCAGGAGGTTGTGTGCGCCGCTGAACGCGGGATTCGTGTCCGGATCCTGCTTGACGACATGAACCCGCAGATGAACGATGGAGCCTATCTGGCACTCAATGCCCACGAGAACATTGAGCTCAAGCTCTTCAACCCGAGTGGATTGAGAAACGGCAGTTGGCTGCGCTATTTCGAACTTGTTTCCCGCCTGTTTGCGATGACCCGTCGCATGCACCATAAAGCCTGGTTGGTCGACCGACGTCTCGCGATCGTCGGCGGCCGCAACATCGGTGATGCCTATTTCGGCGCCGCGGAGACGAATTTTCGCGATCTCGATTTTCTGCTTCAGGGCGCTGCTGTGCAGCAAACGCAGGATATCTTCGAAGCCTATTGGAACTGCGCTGCGGCGCGCCGTATCGATACCCTTCATATCTTAGAGCCTGCCCTCCGCGCTGGCAGTCTTAGTGCGGGCAGTATCGGCGACGATGACAAGATCTTCGGCAACGTCAGTTCCCGAATGTCGATCGATGAATTTATCGCGATTGGCAACAGCGTTCATTGGACGGAAAATGCGCGTGTCATCTCTGATCCGGTATGCAAGGTCTTCGGCAATGCGCCGGAAAGTTGGTTGATAAGCGAGTTGTCGCCTATCCTTGCAGGGAGCCAATCAAATCTGCAAATCGTGTCCCCCTACTTCATTCCCGGGCGCGCAGGCTTGTCGCTGCTGGCTGGGCTGGTCGAGCGTGGTGTCGATGTCTCAGTCCTGACAAACTCGTTGGCAGCAACAGATGTAGCCTTCGTCCACGGTGCCTATGCCAACTATCGGGTTCCCCTTCTCAAGGCTGGAATCAACCTATTCGAACTGCAGCCCTTCAATGGTGAGAGGAACATCTCAGTCTTTGGTTCGAAGGGCGCGAGCCTGCATACGAAAGCATTCACAGTTGATGGTAGGGTGGGGTTTGTCGGCTCGTTCAATTTTGATCCCCGGTCGGTGTCGCTCAACTCGGAGATGGGCGTGCTTTTCGAGGATGAGGGACTGACCGCCGAACTCAATGAGCGGATCGAGGGCGAGAAGGCAGCACAAACCAGCTACCGCGTCCTCCTTGAAGGCGGTCAGCTCCGTTGGCGGGACGATGTCGACGGTAGCCCGTGCACCTATCGCCACGAGCCTGGCGCCAGCATCTACAGGAAGAGTCTGGCCGGGTTAGTTCGCTACTTGCCGATTGAATCACAGCTGTGACAGGTTGCGTGCGCGAAACCTGGTGGCCACTCCCCGAAAGTCCCTCGGCTTGATCTTATGGTGTCGACGTGAAGGTCGGGGATGAGACTGCCAGGATGGAGCTCGTCGCCACAGCCGTGCGGCAGCTGAGAACTGCGGGCGGGATGCGAGGCCGCGACCCGATGAATGATCGCCGGCTCAGGAATGGCGCCTGGCACCAGCCGAAACAGAGGCCGAGTTCCGCATCTCGGCGCTGACCGGCCATCGTGAGGCTGAACGGGTGACCTAAGCAGCCGCGGCCTTCCGCAATATCCGTGCCTCGCGCACGAGCGACGACCAATTGGCTCCGAGCGTGACAATAAGCTCAAGAGCTTGTTCCTCGCTGATCCCAGTGTCTCGCACCAGGCGGTGGGCAAGAGCCGCTCGTGCGGTGCCGCGTTCGCTTACCATTTGGTTCGCCTCCATTTGGGGCAAGATGGGAGGGTTTCGTAACGGCCAAATGTCGGGAAATCTGTGGTTTTGAAACGGACGTTCTCGGTGATCACATCTCGTTGCCCTATGTCTTTTGTAAGTGACGAGACCTAACGCTATGTCATATGATTCTTGCCGGGCCTAAGCCCGCAACGAGGCGGTGCCTTGGCCCTCATTAAGGCAGCAGCAAAATGAAATTTTACGGTATCGCCGATCCTGAACAGCTCGCAATGCTGACTACGACGCTTGATGAGTATTGTTTAGAAAACGGGTTCGATCCCAGCAGCAGCCACCGTGAGGAGGCCGCGTTTGTTTTGGTGGCGGCGTTTAAGAGCGGCGCCAGCACTGTGCAGGAATTGCGCGCCCGGCTGGATGCTTCCGCTTATCGCAACGAAGGCGAATTACGTCGCACCGGGTGAACGGTGAAGGCGCCTATACAAGTTTGAGGTGGCCATTCTTATCGCCAGCAGGCTGGACTGCCCCCCGCAGGAGCATCAAGCACTCGCTAAGAGACATTTCTAGCAGGTGTGCCAGAAAGTGTTGGTTGTCTGATTCTGCGGCCGAAATCAGCGGACGAAGCGAGTCTGCACAAGTTCGAAGGCGAGAAATTGGACTTTCCAACGGCGTGGACATTTACTCTCCCGAGACACCCCATTGGTGCGATGGGCAAATATTCCATCCTTGGGCAAATGACCAGCCTATTTTCCGCCAACGCATCCTGACTTTAGTCGGATATCAAACTGTGTACGGTGTGTTCAGGATACTTCGCTAGGCTGCGAGGCCGAGGTTCTCGCGGCGTCAAGCAACCGCTGGGCGGACGCCTCGCTGATCGCGATCAAGCGCCGGTCGATGCATTCGATGATGATATTAACGAAATCATCGCCGCGGCCCTCATAAAACGCGCGATTCAACTCCAAGCCTGTCTGTATTTTTTGATCGGTCACGTGGTCACCCTCACCCAACGACCTCTCTAGCCCGCCGATTGGCTTTTGTCGACACAGGCGGCAAATGCCCACGCCGCTAGCCTTCTGGTCGCCTCGCGGTTTTAATGGCGCTCAATTGTCATTTTTAATTTTAGCGACCGCGAAAACATGCTTTGCTCTGTCCTGCGGGGGCGCACTTGGGAGGATCCATGGGTGCCATTTATCAAGGCAGTGCAACACCAAAACCACGCTTTTCTGCTCGTCCGCCACTGGCCAATGGCGACGCCCCTAGACCTTTTAGCGGCATGGCGGCTGGGAGTAGTCCGAAGGGCCGATCAAGCCCGCCAGTTGGCCGGTTTGGCTTTGCCCTCGTCCGGTTGTGGCTGAAGGGACTGCTGAGAACGTAGTGGGGCGATGCCCACGCGTCAGCCTGAGCCTGCCGTAGAATGCCGGGGCATAGCTAAGACGTTCCGATTGGCTGCTGCTTTATCGCGCGATCAAGGGCGCGGCGAAGCTGGGCAAGCCGTTCCTCTATCTCGTCAATCGCCTTTCGGACTCTAGCCAGGTCTTCGGCAGTCGCGGGTTTGTCGCTCATGCGCCATAGTCGCGGTGGAGGATGCGACAATCAACAACTCTGGGTTCTATTACTGCAATTAGAACCCAGAGTTGCTATTGCTGTCGCGCCAAAGTTACATTCGGAAGCCGAGCGGCATACCGTGGTCACGAAGGGACTCTAGGTTCACAATCAAGTCATGAGGCCAAGGCGACTGCGACCTTCGCTTTACCGACGGACCTTTTTTCCGGGCGACCTCCCTTTCGCCCGTGCGGAATGGGCCTGCTGCCGCTTCCCTCCCCTCGACGGCGGCAGGCTCATTTCCTTTCCTTCATTGATCGCAGCACGGCGCTGAAAACGCTCCCAACTTCCTCGTCTATCTCATAAGCCGAGATTCCTGACCTCTCGGCTGCTATCAAAACCCGGTCAGCTAAGTCACTGGCAAGAACCCTGTCCGGCCAGGCGCCGTCGGGGATATTCTCCGATAGCCATTGATCGATAAACCGAAACCCGCGCACGCTCATGAGGCCAGCCTCCGCCTATACGATAAGGAGTGCGTTCCCGGCCTGGATCAAGAGTCCCATGGGCAAGCTCCTGACACCCTTTGTCCGGAAATAGCGCGGGTGCTTGCCGAGGGAGAATATGGCGACCAGTTTTAAGGTTGCCTTCGATCTTCGCCAGTGTCTCGGCGGGAGGCTCTCTCGCTAGCGCCCATATGCTAAAGACGCCTCAAATGGCACTGAGAGCCTTTGATATGAACACCTTGCTTTTGCGGCGTAAATCTTCAATTTGCTCTGAGGTTGCACTGAGTTGGGGAGTTGATGTGCCCATGGAAGCGGATTTGACTTGTCTCATGTTCGCATTGTCCTCTATGCCGGAGCCCCGCCGATGCAACAGGGCAGAACCGGCTCGCCCGCGTCGCTACGGCACATGTTCGGCACAAAGGACGAGCTGCCGTGTTGGCTGAGCAGTTGGCCTTGACGATCAGCTTCCACCATCTCCTGGCGGGGTTGAACGACGAGGTTCCGGGGCCGTGCCATGAGGGGCTGGTTGTGCTTGCGGAGATAGAGGCGGCAAGCCGGTCGACGGCTCACTAGCTGTCATCCCGGCTCAATCCACGGATCGCCTGGCGGTTGTTGTACGATCAACGAAAGTCCCTCGGCTTTACCTTGATCGTGTCGATGTGGAGATCGGGGATGTAGATGTCGCGGGCTTTCGTTCCCTTCGGCGGAAGAGTGCGCGGATCGAGACCGGGACTGCCATGATGGAACTCGTCGCCACGCCCATGCGGCAGCGGGAACGCCGTATCGCGACTGCCGACGCTGGCTAGCTCGGCGGATAGGTCTGTGAGTTGGTGCGCGACTAGATGCACGACCTCGCCCTCGCGCTTGATGCGGCCGCGCACGGCAAACATGCTGGCGGCCAGGATGATGCGGCGCTGGCGTTCGAACAGCTTTGGCCAGATGACGAGATTGGCAATACCGGTCTCGTCCTCGATGGTTATGAACATCACGCCCTTGGCCGAGCCAGGTCGTTGCCGGACGAGAACGACACCGGCTGCCTCAAGCCATTGGCGGTCGGGGGCGTTCATGGCCTCGCTGCAGGTGACGATGCGACGGCGGCGAAGGTCACTGCGCAGGAACGACATGGGGTGGGCACGCAGGGTCAGCCCGACATGGCCATAGTCCTCGACGACCTCGCTGCCGGCCGTCATTGGCCGCAGCGAGACGGCCGGCTCGACCAGCTCGGGTATCGGGCCTTCCTCTCCCCTGGCTGCGGCGGCAAACAGCGGCAGCGGTTCGTCGCGAAGCCCCTTGATCTGCCACAGAGCCTCGCGGCGTGATATGCCGAGGGCTTCGCGAAACGCATCGGCCTCGGCGAGTTGCACCAGGGCGGCGATCGGCACGCCAGCGCGGCGCCACAGATCGTCGACCGATGCGAAGGGCTGGTCAGCATGTGCCACCAGCAGGGTTGCCGCATTGGCATTGGACAGGCCGCGCACCATGCGCATGCCGAGCCTGACTGCAAAGGATTCGTCCTCCATCGGTTCCAGCGTGCAGTCCCAGCGTGAAGCATTGATGCAGACCGGCCGGACCTCGACATGGTGATCGCGGGCGTCCCGCACGATCTGTGCCGGCGCGTAGAAGCCCATGGGCTGGGCATTGAGTAGCGCTGCGCAGAACATCTCCGGATGATGGCACTTCATCCATGACGAGGCATAGGCGATCAGCGCAAAGGAGGCCGCATGGCTTTCCGGAAAGCCATAGCTGCCGAATCCCTCAAGCTGCCGGAAGGTGCGCTCCGCGAACTCCTGCTCATAGCCGTTGTCGACCATGCCCTTGACCAGCTTGTCACGGAAATGGCTGACCCCGCCGGTGAACTTGAACGTCGCCATGGCCCGGCGAAGCTGGTCGGCCTGGCCGGCAGTGAAGCCGGCACATTCGATAGCGACCCGCATTGCCTGCTCCTGGAAGAGCGGGACGCCGAGTGTTTTGCCCAGAACCTTTTCCAGTTCAGGCTTGGGATAGAATACCGCTTCTTTGCCTTCGCGCCGTCGCAGGTAGGGATGCACCATATCGCCCTGGATCGGCCCCGGCCGGACGATGGCGACCTCGATGACCAGATCATAGAAGGTGCGCGGCTTCATGCGCGGCAGCATCGACATCTGCGCCCGGCTCTCGATCTGAAAGACGCCGAGCGTGTCTGCCTTGCGGATCATCGCATAGGTCGGGCCGTCCTCATTGGGGATTGTGGACAGGTCGTGATGGATGCCCTTGTGCTCGGCGAGCAGGTTGAAGGCGCGCTTCATGCAGGAGAGCATGCCCAGCGCCAGGCAGTCGACTTTCATGAAGCGAAGGGCGTCGATATCGTCCTTGTCCCATTCGATCACCTGCCGGTCCTTCATGGCCGCCGGTTCGATCGGCACGAGGTCGTCCAGCCGGTCATTGGTGAGAACGAAGCCGCCGGGATGCTGGGACAGGTGGCGCGGCGCGCCCATGAGCTGGCGGGCGAGATCAAGCGCCAGCCGCAGCCGGCGGTCACCGAGGTTGAGGTTCAGTTCCTCGACATGTTTCGGCTCTACGCCTTCCTCCGACCAGCCCCAGACCTGCGAAGACAGCATCTTGATCAGGTCCTCGGTCAGGCCAAGCGCCTTGCCGACATCGCGCAGCGCACCCTTGGAGCGATAGCGGATTACCGTCGAACAGAGGGCTGCATGGTCGCGGCCGTAGGTGTCGAACACCCATTGCATGACGATCTCACGCCGCTCGTGCTCGAAGTCGACATCGATGTCGGGAGGTTCCCGCCGCTCCTCGCTGACGAAACGCTCGAACAGCAGATCGTTCATCTCAGGATCGATCGAGGTGATGCCGAGAACGTAACATACTGCCGAATTGGCGGCCGAGCCGCGGCCTTGGCACAGGATGTCCTTGGAGCGGGCAAACCGCACGATGGAATTGACCGTCAGGAAGTATGGCGCGTAGCCAAGCCGGTCGATCAGGTCAAGCTCGTGGTTCAGCGTCGCCACGACCGTGTCGGGCACGCCCTGTGGATACCGATCGGAGGCGCCCTCCCAGGTCAGCTTCTCCAGCGTCTGCTGTGGCGTCAGCGCCGGATCGTCACGTTCCTCCGGGTATTGATATGCAAGCTCATCGAGCGAGAAGCGGCAGCGATCGGCGATCTCGACGGTTCGGCCGACCGCCTCGGGATAGCTGGCAAACAGCCTCGCCATCTCCGCCGGTGGCTTGAGATATCGGTCGGCATGGCGCTCGCGGCGAAAGCCGGCATCATCGATCGTGCAGCTGTGGCGGATGCAGGTAACGACGTCTTGGAGCATACGCCGCTCCGGGACATGGAACAGCACGTCGTTGGTGACCACCGTAGGCACGTTGGCCGACGCGGCGAGGTTGGACAGTTCGTGCAGGCGCAGTTGATCGTTGGGCCGGCGTCGCAGCGTGAGTGCCATGTAGGCGCGATCAGCATAGACGTCCCGCAACCGCCGCAGCCAACGTGAACAGTCGTCATCGGCCTGATCCGGCAGCAGGACTGCTATCAGACCCTCCGCGTAGGCGGCCAGATCGTCCCAGGTGAGGACGCATTTGGCTTTGCCACCCCGCTTCTTGCCGAGCGACAGGAGCCGGCAGAGCCGCGAATAAGCCGCCCGGTCGGTGGGATAGACGAGGATCGAAACGCCTTCGGCGAGATCGAACCGGCAGCCGACAATCAGCCTGACGCCGCTGGTGTTTGCCGCTTCATGTGCCCGAACGATGCCGGCAAGGCTGTTACGGTCGACAATACCCAGCGCCGGCATATCCATCACCGCCGCTTGGGCAAACAGCTCCTCACAGGAGCTTGCGCCACGCAAGAAGGAAAAATGCGACGTGCACTGCAGTTCGACATAACCGGTCATGCGAAGATGCCGTGCAGGAACCAGCGGTGCGAGCCGGTGGAAAGGTTCTCGCCGTCGCCGGCGCGGTATATCCAGAAGCGCTCGCCGGCATCGTCCTCGACCTGAAAATAGTCCCGGACGGCCGCAAGCTCGGCATCGCGTTTCCACCACTCGCCAAAGACACGCTCGGGGCCATCGGCCCGCCTGACTCTGCGGCGGATACCGCGCCAGGTGAAGCTGGCGGGGGGATGATCGGGCAGCAGCGCCACCGCGTCGATCGGCTCGGGAGATGACAGAAGCCGCGTCGGGCGTGGCCAATGATCGGGCCAGGCGTTGCCGACAACGGGTGCGGTGGCAGCAACACGCTGCACCGAACGCTCCGGCACATCGCTGGCGAGCGGCGCAAAACGATAAAGCTGATCGGTGCCGACGCGGTTACCCAGAGTGTCGATCAGATCGGAGATGTCGGCTTCCGGTTGTTCGATCAGCGAGGAGAGCGTCTGCTTCGGCGAGAGCGGTTCTGCCCAAGATGCCGCCAACCGCATCAGCTCAATGCCAAAACCCGGATCGATCTTTTCGATCTTGTCGCGCAGCAGCCTCGCCAGCCGCTTGGCGTCCCGGCCTGGCAATGCCGTGCTGACGCGGATCGCCTCGACGGAATTGTCGACGAGAACCATGAGCAGGTCGAGCCGCTTCGCGCCGAGCCCCTTGCCCTCCAGTTCGCTGCATAAGCTGGTAACCAGCTTGCCGATGTATTTTGCGATGGTCTCGGCAGCGGCGATCGGCTCGCCAAAACTGCGTCGGACCTCGACCACCTCAGCCGGCCGGATCGGGTCGATAGGTTCACTCAGCACGCCCAGCGCCTGATCCAGTCGGCGACCGAGCTCCGGCCCGAAGCGCAACGTAAGCGGCGCCCTTGGCTGTGCCAATAGATCGCCGACCCGCTCAAACCCGAGGACACGCAGCCCGTCGACAACGCCGCTGGAAAGCCGCAGGGCTGGCAAGGGCAGTTCGGTGATGACGTTGGCGACACCGCCGGGCGGGACAATACTTGTCGCGCGCCTCATATATCGCGCCACCGCATGTGCAGCACCCCAGCTATCAGCAACGGCCGCCCGCGCCGCGATGCCGGCGCTTCCGAGACGGGACACCAGATCGGTCAGCAACGCCTGCTCACCGCCATGCAGTTGCTCGGAGCCGGTGATGTCGATCACCAGCCCGTCGGGAAGGTCGACGGCGACGATCGGCGAGTAGCGGCGGAGCCCCCATAGAGCCAACCGCTCCAGCGCCTCGGCATCCTCCTCCGGTCTGGCATCCTGCACCATCAGTCCGGGAACCAGCGCCTGTGCCTTTGTCGCGGGCATGCCGACCCGCAATGATGCTGCCAGCGCGTTCATGTCGGCCGCGAGCACCACCCGCCTTTGCCCGTCGCGTCCAACCAGCACCAGCGGCCGGTCAGGCGGCAATGATGCGGCGTCCGATCTCCTTCTCAGACGATCGGTTGACCACTGCGGAAGGAACAGCGAGACGACCCTTGGCATCGCATGCCTCCACTTCGAAGTCCGCGCTTTCGCCCCCACGACAGCGGATCAATTCAAGTTGCCAGCGCGCACGTCCGACGCCGGGAACCGGCAATGGCTTGGACGGCATCACGGAGACCCGCCATCTCGTGACCGAGGCAGTCGGCTGCCCGAAATCTGTTGCGTCCGACTGGCGCCGACATCGGCGAATGGCGATGCCAATGCCGCCAGATGTCTCGGCAGCCAGTTGCAGGCGTCGCGAGGCCGTCATGGGCAGCCGCGCCACCTCAGCAACCACGGCCCCAAGCCCGACATGCCGAAGGCCTTCCTCGAAGCACGCCAGCACCGACTTGTCGTCGCCGGCCTCGACATAGATCACCCGGTCGGGAGAAAGCCCGGCCTGGGCGATCGCCGGTGCGAACAGATCCTGTTGTGAGACACACCACAGCACCTTGCCGACGGTCCGCGCAGCAATGCCTGCCGCAAACAGCGCGGCCGCCGCGCCATCGACAGCGCCGTTTCCACCGCCCGCGACCTCGTGCAGCGCGCCGAGCGCAAGTCCGCCTCCGGGCAATCGGCTATCGATGTCTCGGACGCCGAACGGCAGCACGCGTCGCTCGTGATTCCTGCCACCCTCAAGGCTCCGAACGCGGTCCTGTAGCGCGGAAACGACGGCGCGGTCAGGCTGGGCAGGCATGGAATTGGAGCTTTCGCGTCGTCGACTGTTGTCCTCATTCGGCGATTTAGGAACCCTTTCCTGCGCGAGTCAATCGCCTCTTGACTCTTTTGTTCCTATTTCGTTCACCAAGGCAGCAGCGTAGGAGTAACAGCTATGCGACACGAAACCGTCACCACTCCCATCAAGATTTCAATTCCCGGCGCGACCAAGGAAGAGCTTCAGCGCGGCGTTGCAGCGGCATTAAAGGTGTTTCGGGATGCCGGCGTCCATCCATACACGGCAGCCGATGGCCGGTTCTTGCGGACGCGTGGGACATCGGAGGTTTCAACGACGACGATGTTACCAACAAGCAGTTGGCTGCCGCAGGGGTCCGGGACAAGGCTGACACGGCCGCTCTAGAAGCTGCGTGCCTCGATTGGGACGAAGCGCGCAAGCCACAAACCGCTGACCTTGAAATCGTGCACGATCCGGAATCGCAGCTTGCCGATCGGGCGACTGCAATCCGGCGGTTGCGGAAGATAGCAGGGGCGAAGAAGTGGACCAAAAAAGGACGAGGATCGCATCTCGACCTATGCCTGGATCATCGCCGCCGACATGGAGGGATCGACGGCGCGGCCGTTCGTCGACCCGATTACGATCGGGGCCAACAGGGTCGGGATGGCCCGGTATAGAGGGGAGGATGCCACAGCCTCCCTCCAGACGTTCGCCGCTGCGGTTGAGGCACTTATTGAGGCATCTGAGCCTCGGCACTGAAGGTGCACAGCTATGATCAGGATCGAAAGACTGAGCCGCCGACAGGAAGACGCTCTGCAAGCTGCTGCCGATTGCTTCGTCGATGCCCACGACGGCGACATCATGAAGGCGCTGAAGGCGATGATGCTGCTCAACAAGAATTTGCAGGAGCGGCGCGACGCCAAGCAGCCGGCTGAGACTGTCAGGAGACCCGATCCTGCGCCACCGCGCCCGAGGCAACAGCAGTTCACCTTCTAGGACTGCTGTGCCATCCTGCCCGCAAGGGAAACTTACCGGGAAGGCCGCATGTGCAACCTCTACAACATCACCACGACACAGCAGCAATTATAGATCTGGTCAGGGTGTGGCGCGATCTGTCCGGCAATCTTGAACCGTCGATCGATGTTTATCCCGACCGCTTCGGCTCAGTGGTGCGCAACGGCCTCGACGGGCAGCGCGAACTGTGAGGATGCGTTGGGGTATGCCGTCATCATCGCAGGCCCTGTTCCAGGCGACAAGCAAGCGAGCGGACAAGCTTCGCACCAAAGGAAAGGACATCGATAAGGACGCCTTCGCCGAGATGCTGAAGATGGAACCGGACGGCGGGACCACCAACATCCGCAACACCGCCAGCAAGCACTGGCTGCGGTGGCTTGGCGTGCCGAACCGCTGCGTCGTGCCGTTCACCAGTTTCGCCGAGCCGGACCCGGCCAGCGCCGCCGGAGGTCGCACACCCAATGCCTGGTTCGCTGGAGACGACAGCAGGCCCTTGATGTTCTTCGCTGGCGCCTGGGTTCCGGACTGGCCAGCGTCCGCAAGATCAAAGAAGGTCCGGTGGCGCTGGATCTGTACGCCTTCCTGACGACCGAGCCGAACGGTGTCGTCGGGCCAGTTCACCAGAAGGCAATGCCGGTGATCCTCACCACGCGGCACGAGGTCGAGACCTGGCTGACTGCGCCGTGGGAAGAAGCGAAGGTGCTGCAAAGGCCGCTGCCCGATCACATGCTGAAGCAGGTTCCGCCCCAGCCGAAGTTGGAGGACATGACGCCACCGCTTCAGCCGGCGCTGCTGTGATGGACGAGTCACCGATCATTTCCGTCGAACAGCTACCGACGCCTGCCGGCCTCTACATCCACTATTGCGACCACCAGGGTTGCAAGGAGTGGGGCTGCTTCGGTTACGACGGGCGCTACGACACCGATTGGTACTGCGGCGTTCACCGGCAGGACGGCGAGCGGAGGCGGCGCGGAGCCTGACAGATGGCCGAAGCCCAACTCCCGCAAAGCAAGATGTCGAAGCTGGTCCTCGTTGTGAAGGGGTTCGATAGAGCCGAGGAGGAGGATGCGAGCAGGAATGTGTGATTTTAGACAAGCGGCCCATCAATCGATTTCTTGGCCGCTCCTCCCACTGTCGCGCACCTGCGACGGCCTCTCTCCGAACCGCTGGCGGAAGCGGCGGTTGAAATACGACACGTCGTTGAAGCCGACGGCATAGGCGATCTCGATCACCTTCATCCGGTCCTTGCTCTTGTCGGCGAGCATTTTGCGAGCCGTCTGAAGCCGCAGTTCGGTCACCCGTTCGGCGAAGCCCAGCCCGGTCGCCTGCAGCAGTTCGTTGACGTAGCGTGGTGTGAGGCTCAGCCGGCGCGCGACATGCGCGGTCGAGAAGGAAGGGTCGTCGAAATTCTTGCGGATGACCGCAACGATCTCCTCAATCCGGGCGGCGCGCAAACCGCGCATCCTCGCCAGTTCGGCTGAATCGCCATTGGCGCCGAGTACCAGCGCGACGAGATCGATCAGCGTGGTCGCGATGTGGTCGAGCAGGGCCAGATCGGGCTCGCCCTGGGTGATATGCGGCAGGATTCCAATGTAGCGCTTGAGATGCGCGGCCGCCTGCGGCGCCGCGTCGAGCGGCCGCGCCACAAGGTCATAAGCATTGGCGACGCGCCCGGCCAGCAGTTGCGGCGGGATGTCGAGGAGGTGGAAGTTGAAGCCGCCCGGCTGCCGGATGTCGCCCGCCTCGCCTTCAGTCACCAGCAACGGGCTCTCGACGCGATGCACCGTCTCGCGGCCGAGTTGCGCCTGGACGATGGGGAACTCGTTGCGGCTGAAAGCCAGGCAAAAGTTCGATCGCAGCGACGATCCGGCAACATGCTGTTTGTTGCGCAGAACCTGATCGACGGCGGCGTCCGTGCTAGCCACGCCGATGCCCCCGATCGCCTGGAATTCCGTATTGGCGGCGAACGGCTTGCTGTCGACGCGCCTCAGATCGAACTCGCAATAGGCCGCCACGTACATGTCGTGCCAGGTGCTGAAGCGTGCCCGGTCATCGAGACGGTCCGGCATCCCCTGGGTCGACAGAACCAGCTTTTCCATTGCGCCCGAACTTCGCTCCCTGGCCGCGCGCCGATATTCGTCAAACTTTACCTTCAAGGTCAGACGAAAGGAATAGCCCGGCCATGAGCGGCGGCAAAGGAGACTGGCGGGAACGGTGTCGAGCCCGATTTCAGCGTGGAAGCGGGATCGGTGTGGGGCGGCGGTAGTATGCAGGGCGTTCGCTGCGCGGCACCGTAAGCGATCCCCTGTGAACACGCCCGCGATCGTAGTTCTCACGGAAAAGCAGACCCGAAACCCGATAAAAGATGATTTCCGGCCATTTTCGTAGCCGAGGTTCCCCTGGGGTCAAGCCAGGTTCCCGCCAGGACAAGACCCAAGCATATCGCCTGGGCTAACAGGGCGCCAATTGCGAATGCCTGTTCTGGCCCCTGAAACCGGCGGACCCGCATTCGTTTCCATCAACCGGACCTGACTGTCCCGCTCCGTCATCGGCGCGGGTCGGCGGCCCATTGTCGAGAAGGAACACTTCGATGGCTGTCACCAGCACCTATACTCGTACCATCATCAAATCCGAGTTCCAGGCCAACAGCTTCGAGACCGGCAACCAGCTTGCGCCGGACGTGACCGGCCTGTCGAACGGCGGTTTCGCCGTCGCTTACAACAACGGCAACATCAGCAACGGCGAAGTCCTTGTCGACTTCTACGATGCCGCCCATGAGCGCATGGGCACGTTTAACGTCGCCTATTTCGGCGCCACCGACGCAGTCGGCCAGCCCCAGGTGACCGAACTCGCAAACGGCAACGTGCTGGTGACCTGGGTCGACGCCGAGGCCCCGCTCCTGAACCTCAGAGGTCACTTGTTCCAGTCCGATGGCACGCCGATCGGCAATGAAATGAACATTGACACCGTCGGCGGTGACATTCAGGTCGCGGCGCTCTCCGGCGGCGGCTTCGTAGTGACCGATGCCAGGACCGAGAACATCCTGCACGCCCGCTTCAACGATTTCGGCACTGAGACCGGTGTGACCACCGTCGTGAACAACTGCGCTCGCCGGCGACCAGAACGGCGGTTCTGTCGCTGCCCTGAGCACCGGCGGCTACGTCGTCACCTATACCGACACCAACCCCGCCAACCAGACCCTTCGCGCCCGCATATACAACGCCGACGGCACGACGAAGGTGAACGACTTTGTTGTTGACGGCGTCGGCGACAACACCGAGGCCAAGGTGGTCGGCCTGAAGGACGGCAATTGGGCCGTGGTCTACAAGGACAATGGCTGGGGCGGCCAGGATGCGGGCAATTCCGGCATCACACTGCGTATCCTGGACGGAAACGGCGGAAACGCCACGCCCGGCACTTACATACGCGTCAACACCCCGTCCGGCCAGACCGAGATCGAGCCGGACATCACCATGTTGGAGAACGGCTTCATCGCGATCACCTGGACCAAGCAGATCAGCTTCACCGATTTCAACGTGCAGGGCCGTGTCTATACGGCGGCGGGCGTCGCCGCGACCGACGAATTCACCCTGAGCCTGGGCGCGGGCGACGACAGCAACTCCTCCGTCGCCGGCCTGCTCAACGGCAAGTTCGGTGCCGTCTGGTTCGACAATACGCCCGACTCCAGCGGCACAAGCCTTAGCGCGGCGATCAACGAGATCGTTCGTACCACCGTCGGCGACGCCGCCGGCGACAACTTCGCCGGCGACGAACTGAAGGATATCGTGACCGGCAACGGCGGCGAGGACTTCCTGTATGGCTTGGGCGGCGACGATCATATCGACGGCGGCGCCCAGAACGACTGGCTCGATGGCGGAGCCGGAAACGATACGCTGGACGGCGGGACGGGGGTCGACAACCTATATGGAGGGACCGGCAACGATCGTTTCATTGTGGACAGCGAGAGCGACAAGGTCATCGAGTCCCTGAACGATGGCACGGCCGACGAGGTGGTTGCCGGTGTCAGCTATACGCTGGGCAACACCTACATTGAAATCATGTCCACCATCGACCAGACCGACACGAAGGCGATCGACCTGACGGGCAACGCGCTTGCGCAGGAAATCACCGGCAATGCCGGCGCCAACGTCCTGAACGACGGCGGCGTCGGCGGGGCGGATACGATGAAGGGCCTCGGCGGCGACGACACCTACCGCGTCTACAATTCCGGCGATGTCGTCATCGAAGGCGTGTCGGAAGGCGCGGCCGACAAGGTTGCCTCGGCGGTGGATTTCACGCTCGGCAAGGGCGTCTACGTCGAAATCCTGACGACGAACGGCTCCGCCGGCCTGTCGTCGATCGACCTCACCGGCAACACATTGGCGCAGGATATCTGGGGCAACGCCGGAGCGAACGTCCTGCATGACGGCGGCGCCGGAGCCTCGGATATGCTCAAGGGCCTCGAAGGCAACGACACCTACCGCATCTACAACTCTGGCGACATCGTCGTCGAAACCGCCTCGCAGGGCGCTCTCGACAAGGTGATGGCGGCCGTCGACTATACGCTCGGCAAGGGTGTCTATGTCGAACAGCTCTATACCAACGGCTCGGCCGGCGTCTCCGCCATCGACCTGATCGGCAACGAGATCGGCCAGGAGGTCAGGGGCAATGCCGGCACCAACCGCATCGACGGCAAGGGCGGCCTCGACACGCTTTACGGCGGCAGCGGCGCCGACACCTTCGTCTTCTCCTCGGCGCTCGACGCAGGCAATGTCGATACCCTCGGCGACTTCGGCGCCGCCGCCGACACGATCGAGCTTGAGAACGCGATCTTCGGCAAGCTGGCGGCGACCGGGGCGCTGGCGGCGGGCAACTTCCGGGCAAACGCCTCCGGCGTGGCGGTCGATGCCAACGACTACATCGTCTACGAGACCGATACTGGAAAGCTGTTCTACGACGCTGACGGCAATGGAGCGACGGCCGCCATCCAGTTCGCGACCCTGACCGACCATCCGACACTCACGGCGGCCGACTTCGTGGTCGTCTGAGGATCTAAAACGCAAAGGACCCCGCAGCCGAAGCTGCGGGGCGATCAAATTGGCGAGTTTCGGAAAGAGGTTATTCAGCGGGGGCCTTCGGCTTGACCCACCGCACGACTACCTCCAGCGGGATGTCGGCGATCAACATGGCACAGACACCGATCAGGAACGCCGCGGCATGAGCGCTGGCGATGTCGTCGGGCGGCAAGGGCAGACCGATCGACTTGATGTAGTGAAGCGCCGGGACGGTCAGATAGCCTGGCGCCAGTGTTCCGTAGATCGGCGACGCGACCCTCTCCCGGAATTGAAGCGCCGGCGAGACAGCGTGCGCAGGAGGCCTGCCAGCAGGTTCGGGGGAGCCGGAAGCGCCCGGAGAATGTTGGATTTCAGGTGCTTTCCCTCCGCCAGTCGACTCAAAGACAACATTCTCCGCTCCGAATGGGAGCGCTTGAAACGGCGCAGAATTCCGGCTTTTTTCACCAAAGCTGTGAACCAGACGAGCGCGCGCAATCGCGGATTTTTCTCTCCTTTCGCGGACATTCTCCAGAGCTGGGGACTTGGCAAATTTAGTACCCATGTTCCCGATGCAAAAAATTCAAAGACTTAGTGACTATCGTGAGTACCGCCGGTTTGGGTATCCTCCGGAGTGGCGAAAGTGTCAGAAATCGAAACCTCAGGACTCGTTTGTGAGAACTGCGGCATTAGTTCTATGCGCTGACAGGAGGTAGTGTAGATTCCACCCGCCTTACGTCTGCTTCGCACCTGAGGCTGTGTGAGAACTCGGGGCAGCCGATGTGCCGCATTGTTTTTCCGTGGTGCTGGTTGGTTCCGTTTACCCCATTATCACCTTGAGGATTGGACCGACGCCAGCGACTGCAATGGCGCGCTTGATGTTATAGGCCAGGATCGCCAGGCTTGTTTCAGTGGCAACGTTCTTGAGGCCCCGCATTCGGAAGTGGGTGGCGCCCATCCAGCCCTTGATGGTGCCGAAGACGTGTTCGACCGTGCAGCGCCGGGTCGTCATCGCGTCGGGCATCGCGTCGAGCCTGCTTTCCATGGCATCAAGCACAGCTTCGTGTTCCCATCGTCGGATGCGTTTCTCCTTGCCGGCCGTGCACAGAGGGCGGGATGCGCAGGCGCCGCAAGCCTTCTGGTTAAAGTAGACGCTTATGAGCTTGCCGCCTTCCACTCGGGCGAACCGTTTCTGGAGCTGTTCGCCGGCCGGGCAGCGATAGGTGTCGGTCTCGGGCTCATGCACGAACATGGTCTTGCCCCAGAAGCCACGAGCCTGCGCCGGTGACGTATTCGGCTTGGGCACCATCGGGATGATGCCAGCTTCGGCACAGGAGCGGATCTGCTCGCCCTCATAATATCCACGATCGGCAAGGGCGATCATCTCGGCAGTGCCGATCTCGGCCTGTGCGGCCTTGGCCATCTCAAGCAGATGCGACCGGTCATGGCCCCGGTTCGTCACCGCGTTGGCCACGACGATATGGTGCTTGGTATCGACGGCCGCCTGCACGTTGTAACCGACGACACCGCGATGGTCGCTTCCGGTCGCCATCGCGCGGGCATCCGGATCGGTGAGCGAGATCTGCTCATCGGCAGCGGCTTCCAATTGCTGGCCAATCTCTTCGAGTTCGCCAAGCCGACCACGCAACGCCGCCAGTCGCTCGGTCAGGTGCTCGATGCGCGGCGTGGCCGGACCGGTCTCCGCATTGTCGGCGTCCTCAAGCTCGGCCAGGTAGCGCGCTATGCTCTCTTCGACACGGGCCTTCTGGCGCGCCAGTTTGCCCTTGGTGTAGTTCTTCTCGTGCGTGTTCACCGCGCGCAAGCGTGAACCGTCAATGGCGACCATACCGCCGCCTACGAGACCAAGAGCGCGGCAGATGGCAACGAAGCGCTGACACGCGATCTGGATCGCGCTGGCATTGTCATGGCGGAAGTCGGCGATGGTCTTGAAGTCGGGTACCAGCTTGCCGGTCAGCCACATCAGTTCGATGTTGCGGCCAGCCTCGCGCTCAAGCTTCCGGCTCGATGTCAGCTGGTGCAGGTATCCATAGACATAGAGCTTGAGCATCGTGCCCGGAGCGTAGCCGGGCCTGCCGGTCGATGCCGGCCGCACGCGGGCGAAGCCGAGTTCGGTCAGATCGAGTTCGTCGACAAAGGCGTCGATAATGCGGACCGCATTGTCAGGGTCTACATAATCTTCAAGACAGGCGGGCAAAAAGCTCGCCTGAGTTCGGTCGGCAGCCTCGACAAAACCGCCCATCTGGCACCTCCGAAGCAGTGCAAGATCATAGCACGATCAAGGGTTTTCACACAGCCTCCACCTCCTCTCGGTCGTTCCCGAGTCTGGCTCGATGCCCCGAAAGCTGCCGATCCGGATAAGGACAAAAAGTCCCCGATGCTTGTTTTCCGATCCGACACCCCATCACCTATGGCGACGGTTCCGCCTCGTATGCGACATCACGTGAGTTGCCAGCTGTCGTCGTCAGTTGTTGCGCCGCCAAGAACATCAGGGCCGACGCTGCCGTGCGCCGGTTCCAACCCGCGGATTCGGCCATGTCGAGCAAGCTAGTCATCAGCGGCTTCAATGCGCTGCGGCATTCGGATTCATGCCTAATGAAGTCCTTCGCGGGATGTGTCGGCGAAGGAACGGTTCCAAAACCGTGTGATGCGTTCATCGGCTTCCTCCTATCTCTTGAGATGCCCGCCCCTCACGGCCGAGGGGCGGGCAAGCTAGTCGATGATCAGAAGTCCATTCCGCCACCGCCCGGCATTGCAGGTACCGGCGCTTCCTTCTTTGGCTTCTCGGCCACCATCGCTTCGGTGGTGACGAGCAGGCCGGCAACGGAGGCGGCGTCCTGGAGGGCGGTGCGCACGACCTTGGCCGGGTCGATGACACCTTGGCTGTAACGATCGCCGAACTCATTGGTCTGGGCGTTCCAGCCCCAGCCGAACTCGCTTTTCTCGCGCAGCTTCCCGACGATGATCGAGCCCTCGGCGCCGGCATTCTCGGCGATCTGGCGAACCGGGGTTTCGATGGCGCGGCGCACGATCTCGACGCCGGTCTTCTGGTCGGGATTATCGACCTGCACCGCATCAAGAGCCTTGGCGGCCCTCAGCAGTGCGACGCCGCCACCCGGCAGAACCCCTTCCTCGACCGCAGCGCGCGTTGCATGCAGCGCGTCGTCGACGCGATCCTTGCGTTCCTTAACCTCGACCTCGGTCGAGCCGCCGACGCGGATCACAGCGACAACGCCGGCGAGCTTCGCCAACCGCTCCTGCAGCTTCTCGCGGTCGTAGTCTGAGGTGGTCTCCTCGATCTGGGCCTTGATCTGGGCGACCCGGCCCTGGATTTCCTCCTTGCGGCCGACACCGTCGACGATGGTGGTGTTCTCCTTCTCAACTACCTTCTTGGCCCGGCCGAGCAACTGCAGTGTCACATTCTCAAGCTTGATGCCGAGATCTTCCGAGATCGCCGTGCCGCCGGTGAGGATGGCGATGTCCTCCAGCATGGCCTTGCGGCGGTCGCCAAAGCCCGGCGCCTTGACGGCAGCGACCACGGTACTGGCACGCACTCTCGCCACCGAGGGTGTTCGCACGCCGCGCCAGCGTTTGATCGACAAGGGTTTCCTCTACAAGCTGCTCAACCGGGTGTACATCGGCGAGGCCGTGCACAAGGGCAGCAGCTATCCCGGTGAACATGAGGCAA
>NZ_JBEBMH010000035.1:34951-49390 GCF_040081985.1 Mesorhizobium yinganensis
GCAGCCCTTCGACGCGCTCTTTTCGCTCAAGCCGACCCCGACCTTGCGGGTCTGGTTACTCAAGCCTGTAAAGATCGCCGAACTCATTGGTCTGGGCGTTCCAGCCCCAGCCGAACTCGCTTTTCTCGCGCAGCTTCCCGACGATGATCGAGCCCTCGGCGCCGGCATTCTCGGCGATCTGGCGAACCGGGGTTTCGATGGCGCGGCGCACGATCTCGACGCCGGTCTTCTGGTCGGGATTATCGACCTGCACCGCATCAAGAGCCTTGGCGGCCCTCAGCAGTGCGACGCCGCCACCCGGCAGAACCCCTTCCTCGACCGCAGCGCGCGTTGCATGCAGCGCGTCGTCGACGCGATCCTTGCGTTCCTTAACCTCGACCTCGGTCGAGCCGCCGACGCGGATCACAGCGACAACGCCGGCGAGCTTCGCCAACCGCTCCTGCAGCTTCTCGCGGTCGTAGTCTGAGGTGGTCTCCTCGATCTGGGCCTTGATCTGGGCGACCCGGCCCTGGATTTCCTCCTTGCGGCCGACACCGTCGACGATGGTGGTGTTCTCCTTCTCAACTACCTTCTTGGCCCGGCCGAGCAACTGCAGTGTCACATTCTCAAGCTTGATGCCGAGATCTTCCGAGATCGCCGTGCCGCCGGTGAGGATGGCGATGTCCTCCAGCATGGCCTTGCGGCGGTCGCCAAAGCCCGGCGCCTTGACGGCAGCGACCACGGTACTGGCACGCACTCTCGCCACCGAGGGTGTTCGCACGCCGCGCCAGCGTTTGATCGACAAGGGTTTCCTCTACAAGCTGCTCAACCGGGTGTACATCGGCGAGGCCGTGCACAAGGGCAGCAGCTATCCCGGTGAACATGAGGCAATCATCAGCCGGGCATTGTGGGACAAGGTCCATTCCATCCTGCAGGAGAGCCCGCGCAAGCGCGCCAGCAACACCCGGGCTCAGACCCCTGCCCTGCTCAAGGGTTTGCCGCGAGCCTGCATCTGCGCGGCATCATCGGAGACAACGACCGTGCCGTCCTTGCGGCCTACTGCCAGGCCTATGGCCGTTGGGTGGGAGCCGAGCGCAAGCTTGCCGAGACGCCGCTGTTGATCACGCTGCCCTCCGGCTACATCCAGCAGTCGCCTTGGCCGGCGATCGCCACCAAGCAACTGGAGATCATGCACAAATATGCAGCCGAACTCGGCCTCTCGCCTGTCTCGCGCAGCCGCGTCACCAAGCTGCGCTCACACGAGTAGAAGCCTTGGGAGTTCGGGACCCGGCCCGCCGATGCGTATTTGAAGCCGCGGTCTTGAGCGCTGATTGGGCTGGAATGGCTGCGGTACGTCGTTTCGTAGACCTCGGAGCGCTATCCATCGCTATCCCGGATAAGCTAAGTCTAGGCTCGGCCAAAAACACGTGGCGCCAGGCACCGGGGCTCGAAAGGTGAACGTATGGATGATCCGGTTGCGGCGTTCGATCTCCCGCGAATGTTGTTTGGAAACGAGCCCCCGCTTTTTCTTGCGGAGATCGCCGTCCGCACGATCATCATCTACGGCTACACGCTCGTTTTAATCCGTTGGATTGGCAGCAGGTCGATCGCTCAGTTATCGCTCGTCGAATTTCTGCTGGTCATCGCGCTCGGCTCCGCGGTCGGCGACGCCATGTTTTATCCAGACGTGCCCCTCGTCCACTGCATGGTGGTGATCACTGTGGTGATACTCCTCGACAAGGCTCTCAGCTACATCCTCGCACGCAATCCCCGGCTGGAGGACGTGATCGAGGGCAAAAGCATCGAGATCATTCGCGACGGTATCATCAACTGCGAAGCCCTTGAGATCTCAAATTTTGCGCACGACGAGCTGTTTGAGCAACTGCGTTTGAAAGATGTCGAGCATCTTGGGCAGGTCCGAGCCGCCTATCTGGAAACAAATGGCTCGCTGTCGGCCTTTAAATTCGCGCCACACGAACACCGACCAGGGCTGTCGATCGATCCGCCCTGGGACGTGCGAGAACCACGAAAAGTCAAAGCTGGGACAGTTGCACCAACCGGGGAAATGTTTGCGTGCGAGCGATGCGCTAACGTGAGCGCGACGGTTCGCGACAACGTCTTACCTGGTTGTCCAGTCTGCGGCGGAACGACCTGGCACTTGGCGCATCCAACGAAGAGTCCGGCTATTGGGGACCGGTCCGATCGAAACGCTTCGTAATGGCTATTGCCGTCGTCAGCGCCGAGACAAATGCGATCAGCGTAACGGTGAGAAAGGGGCTACTGTTTGCACTGACCGGCGGCTGGGGAGGAATTGGATCGTCGGCGATCGAAGTCGTGATGTGCTTCAGGTCTGGCCTGGTCCCGAAGCTCGTGGCGTAGGCGCGAGTGAGTTCTGCGCCGAGAAGAAAAATCGAGGATGAGTAGAACACCCACAAGAGCAAAACAATCAAGCTGCCTGCCGCACCGTAGGACGAGGCCACTGCGCTCGTTCCGAGATACCATCCGATCAAGGACTTCCCAATGGTGAAGAGAACGGCCGTCGTCACCGCGCCGAAACGGACGTCTCTCCATGCCAGCGAACGATCAGGCAGAACTTTGTAGATCCCAGCAAAGAGCAATGCCACGAGTGACAGTGACACGATGGTGTTGACGAACGAAAGGATGACTTCGCCGAACGGCAGGCGCGAATTGATGAAGCCCCCGAGCCCCGAAATTGCAGCGCTCGCAGCGAGCGATACCAGCAGCAGAAATCCCAGCGACGCGACCAGTCCCAGGCTTGCGGCTCTGGCTCTCACTAGCCCGGACAGGCTTGTGGAAGTGGGCTCGACCTTCCAAATCTGATTAAGCGAAGACTGCATTTCCCCAAATACGCCAGATGCGCTCGCGATAAGAGTGATAAGCGCAACTGAGGCGGCAATTACTCCGCTGGTGCTGTTGGAAGCCCCCTCGATGATCGACTTGAGCAAGTCGGCACCCTGCGGACCCAGGAGACCGGTCAACTGCGCAGTTACCGCTAGTTGGGCAGCATCTCGCCCTACCGCAAGGCCGGCAACGGCAATTACGATGAGCAGAATGGGCGCAAGCGATGTGGCTGCATAGAACGCCATGGCCGCAGCATGGGTTAGCGCATTGTCGTTGATGAAGCCAACGACTGCGGTTCTCACGAGAGTCCAGACGCGACCGAGAACGAGTTTCATATGCGGCGCTTCCCTCAACCACGTTCCGGAACCGCAAAATCGCGATCTCCAAGAAAGTTGCCTGGCGGTCAGATTGTTCCTCGACGTCTTTGGCCCCGAGCACGACCACGACAAGTAGGTCAGAAGGCGACGGTCCGAGGGGAATGCCGCTGCGCGCGGGGGTCAGAGGGTGGCGCCCGGCC
This sequence comes from Mesorhizobium yinganensis, assembly GCF_040081985.1. Taxonomy (NCBI): domain Bacteria; kingdom Pseudomonadati; phylum Pseudomonadota; class Alphaproteobacteria; order Hyphomicrobiales; family Phyllobacteriaceae; genus Mesorhizobium; species Mesorhizobium yinganensis. The sequence goes on from NZ_JBEBMH010000035.1 coordinate 38,310, forward strand.
ACTCCAGGCTCTTTCCGTCATACCTGAGCCTCGGCTCATAGCGATCGGAAGGGAAGCACATTTGACTGGCCAGTTGCCGGCGCGGCGATATCTTGTGTGCGAACTCATCCGGAATAGGATTTTGATGACCGTCTTCTCGGTGCGGCATTCGACGTCCCATTCATCGTGCGGGATTGCCTTTAGCCGAGATATCTCTCCTTGCCCGCACCAATAACGGTCGTCAGCGGGCCAGGCGCTCGAATGTGGTGACAGACGCTGAAACGAGGGGTTCGGTGATAATAAGGACACAGCGACTGGCCCATGTCCTGGTCGCCTCGCCTTTCCAACCCTCCAAAGGTTGCGGCCGCTCTCCCAATGACACACTGCTAACAAACGCCTTTGCAGCGTCCGAGGTATCCAATGACCCTTCGTCTCCCCATCGCCGCATTCGCGACTTTGCTCGCAACCCAAGTTTGGTCGGCTGACTATGCCGACGATTCCGGCGCACAGAACGATATCGATCTTATTATTGAGCTTGGGTTTGGTGGCAGGGTGCAGCCTGAATATGAGGGGTCATCCGACTACGAGGTCTCCGCGTTTCCAATCATCGGAGTGGGGTACCTGAGCATTCCAGGCCTTTTTACCATCGGAAGCCTAACTCCCGAACGCGGGGGCTTATCGTTCGGCCCCTCCTTCAATTACACGTCGGATCGTGACTTCGATGGTGATTCAGACCTGTCCGGTCTGGACGATGTCGACGCAACTTTTGAGGCTGGGCTAAGGGCCAGCTATGAGTGGGCAAACGCGGAAGTATGGGGTGAAGCCCGTTATGCCTTTGGTGGGGCGGAGGGCGTGGTCGGGGAGTTTGGCGTCAACGCCGTTGCGCGTCCGACTAATGAGTTGGAATTGAAGATTGGTCCCTTCGCAACCGCTGCTTCGAGCGACTATATGGATGGCTACTTCGGCGTTTCGACGGTTGAGTCAGCCAATACCGGCTTCCGGGTCGCTGCATTCGAGCCGGATGGCGGTTTCAAGAGTTTCGGTCTTAGGGGGACCGCCAAGTATGAGTTCCGGCCAACATGGTTCCTCAATGCGGAGGCCTCGTATAGCAAACTGGTCGGCGACGCAGCCGACTCTCCAATCGTGAAATTCGGCGATGAGAACCAGTTTATGTTCGGGCTGGGAATCTCAAAGAAATTGACCCTGGACCTGTTCTAACCGCCGGCTCAAATATTGGCCTGGTCGCGCCGGCGCTTGTTGATTGGCCACTATGCCCCCGAGGGGACGATGCTGGCAGTCGTCAACGGCTCTTGTTATCTCCTGACAAAGGGAGTCGCGAAAGCTGGAAGGTGAATCATCGGAAGGCCGGTTACAGCCTCAGCTAGCGCCATTTTTTAGGTTCGCTATTGCGTTTATTGAACCTAATCTTGCCCACAGAGTGCACGTCTAACTCGCCGCCCGCGCCATCGCCCGCATAATAGCCAAGTCGGCTTCCAACTTGGCGTTCTCCTCCAGCGCCCGCCGCTGCGCCCACAGAAGCGTCCGCGTAGCCCGCTCGATATCGTCGAAGTTCCAGCCCGCCCGCTGCGCTCGCTCAATCAGCGCCTTCATCTCCTCTTCCAGAGCCTCCTGGCAATCAATATGCGTGTCTGGGTAAGAATTCGGACGCTTCGGCGGTTTGTCTACCATAGCCGCAGAATCTCAGCAGCACGCGTAACGCGCAATCCGGGGCCGCAGAGGAACCCAGCGCCGTTTCCGTAGTTAGAAGCGGTCGCAGTTCTTCAAGCCACTTTCTGCGACGGCGGCACCGCAAGCCGCAAAAGAGCCCGTCGCGTTAAACCCCAGCGCGGCGGGCTTCTATTGAGGAAACTGAATCACTTCGGCTCCCCGGGGCGGCCCGGTTGTTACTTCGTGCAGCTATTTTCTAACTCGTAGGAACCGTCTTCGCTTCACAGAAGTTTCGGAAGTCGAACGAAGCGCGCCTGCCGAAGGCAGGAAGGCGAACCCACAGCAAGGCAAAGGGCAATGATATTGGTTCTGATTGTGGTTGGGGTGATTGGGCTCGGCTACGTCGCATATGTGTTTGGACGCGCAGCATGGGCAGGAGGGCGCAATGGCGAATGGCAGGCTGCAATCGGATGCACATTGCTCTCCGCATCTTGCTTCACTCTGATCGCCCTGGCTGCCATTTTGACGCCTACCGTAAGCCAACCGACGTGTTCCATCGTCCAGGACGGGAGTGCAAATTCGGGCGATTGCTGACGAATTGCGTCCGAGGCCAGAAAAAGGCGCGGAAGCTCTGCCAATGGGCATAGGCGAGGCCAGCGTCACGAATGGCGGCTCAATCAGAAATCCCGCCGGCGAAGAACTTGTAGAGGCCATAGAGCATCAGCAGCAGGCCTCCTGCCGTCACCCACCCGCCATCGAGAAGACTCGTGCCCAGTAGGGTGTACTCGCGATATGCGAGGCCATTGGCCAAGATATGGGCTGTCGCGGCTACGGCAGCCCCCACGAACGCAAGCCGGAATGCCGCACGCCGCGTCATTGCGACTGAGGTACGAGGAGCGCGTGCCCGGCCATCGCTAGTGCGCCAAGGTTGCCAATATAGCGATCACCCCTGCGATCAACGCACCCCACATAATGTAAGCGAGCGCAATTCTTGCATTTCGCCCAAAGTCTGGATCGGGCCGATTTCCTGCTGGGCTTAAGAGCATCGCGAATACCTCTTAGACCGCTGAGAATGACGCAGCGTGCAAGCAGTTGCAGTCGTTCACGCCATTGTTATCGTGACCGGGTCCGGGGACTTTTGAATGGCTGCACCATCCTCAAGGATGCCTGACATCTTGGCGAAGCCCTCTATCGCGGTTCGGGCGGCAGAGATGGGCACGAGGCCGTCGTGTGCGCGGCGGCACACGCGCAGAGCTACTTCGGAGGCCGTATCCCTCAGCTCGGGTGGCCATTCCTCCAGGAACTCAATTGCGTCGGCAGCATCTCGTATTTCACGCACGACGCCTGGGCCATCCGCCAGGTAGACCGGTCGATCGAAGTATCGGTTGATTTCGAGCATTACTTCCTCCGTTGGGAATCCTTCGGTGAGAGCGTGGCCGTACCCAACGACCACGCTGGCACGATCAAGTGCTTAAGCCAAAACTGGCTCCGGGACGGCGAACGCAGCGCCTCCGCCGCTTTTCGGTCGGGTGGCAGCGATAGCCGGACAAGGCGGTGGATCGTCATCATCATCGGGCCGGCGGCCGTACCGGGAGAACTTCCTCAAGTCCCAGGTCCGGCGACGCTTGAACGACCGCTGCCATAGCGGGACGCCACTCCCGCCCGCGGATCCCAGGTCGACGCGTTCATCCAGCGCCTTGAGGGCACGAAGGATGTCATCGACTTTAATGATTGAACCGTCTGGGAGCTGGCGAAGCGAAGGCACGTGGGGAACGGCGTGCATATCGGACGCCCAGGATGCCAGCACTGTACGTTTCTCCTCGCGAGTTAGGTGGCGGCTATTCAGAACGTCGTCCGGCTGGCCGAACACGTCCGAAGCGAGGGCCGGCTGTTCGTGTTGGCGATAGGTGTCGGGAAAACTGTGTAAGTCGGTCATCTCCATTCTCCGCAATCTGTAGCCTCCCGGATTCCACCGGGAGGCGGACCGCAGCGTTAAGGTGAGTTATGGCCGGCCGGGTCAGGCCGCTTTGCGCGGTTGCCTGGTGTCCTGACTGATCTGCTCGGTCTTGCCAGTGACAACCGAGGCGGCGCCCGCAGCCGACGTGATCGCGATGCGGCGTGGCTTCAGTTCCTCGGGGATTTCGCGTGCGAGGTCGATCGTGAGCAGGCCGTTGTCCAGGGAGGCTGTCGCAACCTTCACATGATCAGCGAGCTTGAACGCCTGTTTGAAGTTGCCGATAGCCAAGCCACGGTGCAGAACCTCCCGGTCACTCTCGTCCGGCTTTTTCTGACCGGTCACCGTCAGTTCGGGGCCGTGCTGAGTCAGCTCAACTTCATCTGGGCTGAAGCCGGCGACCGCCATGATGATGCGGTACTCGTTTTCGCTCTTCTTTTCGATATCGTAGGGCGGCCAATCGGTCCGCGTGCTGTTTTCAAGCATGTCGAAAAGACGGTCGAAGCCGACCGTCGAACGGAAAAGGGGGGCGTATTCAGGGCTTCTCATAGCCATATCCTCCGTAAAGCAACATGGGTTACAAGAAGCGTCGCAGCGTCTCCTGCGACGCCATTTTTGCCGAGCCGTAGCCTCGACGAAAATGAGTTAGAAACCGCCAAAAAGAGCTTCAAGAGGAAGCACGAAATAAATTTTGCGTCTAGAAACGCCGCGAAAAATAGGCTCCAACAATTCGGCTTACCAATAGGGGGCAGGTCTATCTCGCCACCCGCGCCATCGCCCGCATGATCGCCAAGTCGGCTTCCAACTTGGCGTTCTCTTCCATCGCCCGCCGCTGCGCCCAAAGTAGTGTGCGCGTCGCACGGGCGATGTCGTGGAAATTCCAGCCGGCGTATTGGGCTCGCTCGAAGAACGCTTGCAGTTCAATCTCCAGCGCCTCCTGACAATCGATGTTGCGATCAGGATATGAGTGCGGGCGCTTGGGAGGCTTCGCTACCATAAGACGAAGGTGGCCTGATCCCTGGATGTCGATCAATCGCCGAATAGGTCGCCTTGGCTATCGTCTTTCACGTCATAATAGTCGGGCGAACGCCGCGTGAGGTATTCATCTTCGAACGTCTGCCAGCGGTAATGCCACTCCTCGACCAACGGCCTCACGCGCTCCTCGAATAGGAGGTATTCATCATAGGATAGGTCGTCGAGCGGCGTGTCTCTCAGCTTCGCGACAACCGCATCTTCCGGCCGGTCGTCATTGAACTTGCCTTGGTCGACGAGCGCCCAAAGGTATTCCAGGAAGCTGTTCTGGAAATGGTTTTCGCCCGGCATCTCTTCGATGTTCACGCTGAGGCTCCTCCTCGATCGGGGCCTGTCATAGGGGATTAAGCGGTTCAGACATGAATTCGATCCTCTGGATCATGTGCGGGCTATCGTTTCGCTGCCTCTCCTTCGTGGACGCGTTCACGTCCCGGCTGACACGGTGGAACTGTAGCTTCCCGTCGATGTCGTGAGAGAGGATGTCTGTCAGATCGCTCACCGGCGTCGCAGGGTCAAGCCAGGCGTCATAGTAGGCCGGGTCGAGGATCACAGGCTGGCGGTCATGCAACTCCGACATTGGCTTAGCCGCTGGTTCGGTAATGATCGTGCAACTCGTGACGTCCAGCTTGTCATTTCGCGCCCACAGGGCTGCAAAGCTGAACGGCTTCGTGCCCGGCATCGAAATGAACCATGGGTCTTTGCCGCCATCGGCCGGGCTCTTCGTCCATTCATAGAAGCCGTCTGCCGGAATCAGGCACCGCTTCGACTTGAAGGCATCCTTGAAGGCGCCAGAGGTCGCGACGGTCTCGATCCTGGCATTGAACATTGCCGCCTTGGGCATCTCCTTCGCCCACCATGGAACGAGCCACCAACGGCCCTCTTTGAGGCTGTGATTGCCTTCCTCGCCGGCCGTGACAAAGAAGACGTTCTGTGTCGGCGCGATGTTGTAGCGCGGTTCGTCATTCCGCTGCTTCTCGGCGTCGAGAGTGAGACGGTAAAGCCGGTGAACTTCCGACCATGGTAGAAAGCGCGTAAATCGACCGCACATCGCAAGGATTTCCAGCCTATCGTCGTCGCATAGTTGCCGCGCACGCCGGGGCCGTCAACTGGATCAAGGGTGGCGTGTCAGTCTTTCACGCCCGTCCATGGCCGAGTTTCCTTTCCCTCGAAAAGATGAGCGGACGACATTACCGGAAGCTGGTCGGGAGAGTCAGATGTTGCCGCTTCCAGCGCGTCGATCGCCGCAAAGACACCCCTGACGGCAGCGTCGACCTTCTCGGGATCATTTAGCGCAGGCCCATACAGGGCGTTGTAGGGAGCCGTGACACTTTTGGCCAACTCCTGCCGCCGGAAGCCATTCTCGATACTGGATGCCACAGCGCACGCAAGTCCGAACAGATTCGAATCTTCGGGAACAGTTCTGTCGACAAGCTCTCGCATCATCGCGAGCGCACGGCTGCGGGTGGCGAGTTGAATTTCCGGCTCTAGCAGAAGCGCCAGATTGGCGCCACCTGAGCGTTTCGTTTCGCGCCAGTCCGGAAAGACTGCCTGGAATGCGGCAGCACTGGCCTCATTCCAAACGCTGCAACCATGTTCCAGTTCTTCGGAGGGCGCCTCATCATCAGGGAAGCCAGCATCGTCCCAGCTTTCGACTGCCCACTGACCGTCCGCCGCCTGTTCTGGAGAAATGCCTTCCCGAACGAAAACTTCCAAGGCAGCCTCGACACCTCGGCGAAGTTCCTCCTGTGACGCGCCCGCTACCGAAATGACGAAGTCCACCAAGCTCTTCCGCTTCTCCGAAAAAGGAGGATGGACGACCGTCAATTTCGATCCCTTGGGGATATCGGAACCAACGCCCAGAGCTGCGACGAATGCGGAAATCTCGGCGTCATTCCATGCCTGAGCGGCGTCCAACTCGTCTTTCGCCCATTCGTCGTCAGCAAGTTTTTCCAGGTCGAGGCCGTCGAGCATGCGCACCGCGTTTTCGGCCGTCACCGGATGGACACCGACAGCGTTGAAATGATCAGCGGCGGCTTGGAGGCCGGCCTGTATGCTCGCCTCCGGCACGCCGGGGATTGTCAAACAAAGGGTGATTGTCATCGGGTTTGCTCCTACCAGAGCCCTCACGCCCATAGTGAACGAAATGAGAACAAAAGAGTCAAGATCCTTGAAACGTACGAGATGGCGGCGTCTTTGGCGGGGAGGAACTTTCGCCGGCCGTCTGCGTTTTCGTCGGCCACTGCGAGGTCTGTTCAGCCTCTCAATTCAAGAAACGAGGACAAGATGCACAACACGCTGCTGTTCGCACCCGTCGCGATCACGACCGGACTTGGAGAGAAGACTGAGATTTCCTCCCTGTCCGAAATGCTCGATTTCCTAAACGATTGGGCGCCGGCGATGCGGCGGTTGTCCTACGGGGCAGCGGTGAAAGCTTGTGAAGCCGCGCGATCCGGACAGTGCTCGCCGAAGGCAGCGCGTGAGGCGTTCGTGGCCTTTGCCACGGGGGCCGGCATCCTGTGTCGGGCCGAGACACAAATCATATCGGTGAAACCGGTCGCCCACGGCTTCGGAGGCTTTGCAATCTAGGGTGGCCTCGAATACGGCCCCTCCGCGGAGAAGCGCCAGCGGAATCAGCAAGGGCGCAATAGGCGCCGCGACTGCTCGTCCCGCTTCCAGGCGCCGCTTGCGCGCCGTCTCTCCGATCTCGTTTCGGGTAGATTGATGGCACGGAGAGCGCCTCGTCGCGATCCCGTCTCAATAAAATTAGGCTCCGCTAAAGAAATTTACTGAAACCCTATCGGGAAGCACGATGCAGGGTACCGAGCTTCCTTCCTTGCTAATTATATGGGAAGTCTCACCATTGGCGGCTATTGACCGCGTCGATGCCGCGCCGCCATTGGTTACCAAGATCGATCTGATCTCGGCGGACAGGGGAATGCAGTGGCGCCGCCTTTAACCACGGAAACGTTTTCAAGAAGCTTTACGCTCAGAGCGGCTGCAACCTTAATTGCAGTCATGTTCGTTTTCTTTACTTTTATCCTGGGCATCGCAGTTTTTCGTGAGTGGCGTGGAGCCGAAACTCAGGCAGAGCAGCGGGCGCTGTCAGCTTCTCTCGTAGTTTCCACAAACGTGAGGTGGCTGACGCAGCTTTCCCAGCAATCCTTGCAGCGGATTGATGAAGCGCTTGGATCGGATCTTGACCAGAATGCGGGCTCGACAGCCAGCCTCGTGCGAGACGCGGTACGCGCACTTCCAGGGAACGTTAAATCCTATGTGGTAAGCGCCGATGGCCGAACTCTGTTTTCAACCGATCCAAGCGTGAAACCCATCGACGTGCGAGACCGGGAATATTTTGCCGAGCCTGCGAAAGGTCAACTGTGGTATTTCTCGCCCTTATTGGTCAGCCGGCTGGACGGCGCGCAAATATTTGTCATCAGCAAACGCCTTGAGCGACGCGGCGAATTCGCAGGCGTGGCAATAATCTCCTTCGACGTTGCGTTGTTCCAGGAAATCTGGGAATCGCTGGATTTCGACGACGGGTCGACTGTCGGATTATTTCGGAAAGATGGCCAGTTGGTTGCCAGATATCCGTTGGCGCCTGGCCCGCTAGACCTCTCCAAATATGTGTTGTTCACGGATTATCTAAAGAAGTCAGACCTGGGAAACTACCGTACCATATCACCGGCTGACGGCGTTGACAGGTTTGTTGCCTACCGGCGCATACCCGGAACTGAATATGTCGCTCTTGCCTCGCTCAGTGCCCAAGGTGCGCTCGCACCGTTTTGGCGCACCACGATAACGACATTGTTTTTCGCGGTGCCAACAGCATTAATGCTCCTAGGCGCAAGCATCTGGATTGTGACATTGTTGCACAAGGATCAGGCCCGGAGCTTACAGCTCACACAAGCGTTAGGGTTAAACGAGTTGCTCGTAAAAGACACGCACCATCGTGTCAAAAACAACTTGCAGTCAATCATGTCAATGATCCGGATGCATGCCTTGCCTGAGGAGCTGAAAGGCGACCTGCAAAACCGGATTGCGGCCATGTCGGCAGTCCACGAGCATCTCTACCGTCTCGACCAATTCTCGGATGTGAACGCCAAGTCGCTAATTCCAGCAGTCATTGAACCGCTCCAGAAAACCATGACCACGCGCATAATTCATACGGGGTACGATATCGAGGATTTTTACTTGACGCATGAGGCAGCCACACCGCTTGCACTCTTACTAAACGAGGTCGTCACCAACTCTCTCAAGTATGGAATGCCGGCAGAGGGTGAAGCACGATTAGACGTGTCGTTTACACGCTCTGCCGACGGCGTGCCGAAACTCCAGATTGCCGATAACGGCCCTGGCTTTGATCCTCTCCTTCCATCAACGGGCCTTGGTGCCCGCTTCATTCGTGCTCTGGTCACCCAGCTTGGAGGCACGTTTCACTACAGCTTCGAGAACGGCACCTTCTTTGAGGCACGCCTCGCCCGCGACGTTGTGAAGTCCCTACTCGCCTCGCGGGAGGTCGTTTGACGGCCAAAACATGTAAGCGGCCATACTCTTACAGAACTCCCGCACCCGCGTGGTCCTGAACCGCTCCGCCCTGCGGATGTACTTCCGCACGGTGCGAGGGTCTACGTGAGGGTCTGATCCATTATTCTGTTCAGATCCGCCCCGCGCTCGGCTGCGCTGGTGACGAAGTCAACCCGCAAGCTGTGGCCTGAAAACTCTTCGGCTTCGAGCCCGGCGCGCTCGGCATACCCCTTGATGATTTTCGCCACTGCCCAGCCTGTCAGGAGCTCGCGGGAAACGGCGCTGCCCTTGTTGACCGGGCGGAACAGCGGGCCTTCGGTGATGCCGGCAGCGTCCAGCTATGCCCTCACGGCGGCGACGGGCCGCGGGCCTTCGCAGGTGGGAAGTTCGGAGCGACGGAACGCGCCGGCCATGCCGAGCAGGATCAGCGCACGGTCGCGCTTCCCCTGCATCGTGTGCGCGGAATGGGCCAGCATCGCCGAAACCCGTTCTGCGGTCGCGGGCTGCTTCTGGACGGCGCCGCACCGATCGTGCGGCGAATGCCCTCGCTCTTGTGAAGATGGCTGACGTCAGCGGGAGGTGGAACAAAGCACGACTTAGGTCAATTGTGCTGGTGACCCCAATGAGTCGACGCGATCAGGGCCGCGAATACGGAAGACGATGGTGAGGTATTTGGTTCTTGGAATTGGGTTAGCGAGTGTTGCCGGGGCGGCGATGTTTATGGCTGCGTCGACTGGGCCATCGCTAGCGCAGGAATGGACCGCTTTCGGCATCCGGAAAGCCGGGATCGTCTTCGCAGTGCCTCCAAGCTTCTCACTTGATCGTATCGCTGAAGACGGCCAGTCTGCGACCTTTCTCGGTCCACAAGAAGCGAGCCTTGTCGTTCGCGGCGACCACTTTTTGGGCGGCAACTTCAAACAGCGCGTCGAGGCACTGATAGCTGATGACGGGCGGCATGGTTGGAAAGTCACCTATCGCCGGCTCACCGATTCTTGGGCGAGCTACTCGGGCATCAAAGGTGGGATGATACGTTACGTGCGGGTCATTGTGACTTGCGACGATAGCGTTGGGGTCTTTGCGATGGATTATAGCCAAACCCAAAAGTTGCCCTACGACCCGGTCGTCTTCAGGATGGTGAAATCATTAGCCTCGGAAGGTTGTTAGTTTATCCGTCACCCTGGGTTAGCAACGCAGCGGGAGAAGAGCCAGTGTAGGAAGACATGTCACCAGCTAGTCGGGTTGCGATGTGAACTGGCCCCCATTTCGACCGGACAGTCGGCATAACGCGGGAGGCTTGAGGCTATCCTCAAGCACAGGCTTATGGCCGACGATTATCGACGGATCGAACTGATCACTGGTGAGGCGCGTCGCCGACACTGGTCGACCGAATAGAAGCTTCAGATCATCGAGGAGAGCTTCCTCCCGGGCGAGACGGTGTCGTCGGTCGCCCGGAGACGTGGCGTTGCTCCGAATCTCCTTTATCGTTGGCGTCGTCTTTTGACGGAAGGCGGAGCGGCAGCGGTGGGATCGGACGAGCCTGTGGTCGGCAGTTCCGAAGTGCGACGGCTCGAGGAGCGATCTCGACCGGGACCAACTGCGATGACCCGCCATCGACCCGATCACACAGGTCCTTGCGCCATCGGAAGAGCTGGCTGACGTGAATGCCCGCCGATCGCGCGACTTCCGATACCGACACGCCAGCCTCAAGCGACGCCGCGACCAGACTATCGTAAGCGCCCGGTTATGACCCGGGCTCTTGTGGGCTGCCGTTTTGGCTGTCGCCGCGATTGGCTTTGTGCTCGCGGATGAAGTCGATCAGACTTTCGAGTCCGAAGTCTGTGAAGGCGGGGATCTGCTGTTCGTCGGGCCCGTAGACCCAGAGGCAGCCGTCCTCCGGTTCCATGTCGATATAGACCTCCCACAG
>NZ_JBEBMH010000036.1:0-48965 GCF_040081985.1 Mesorhizobium yinganensis
TCGATCGCCTAACTCACCATTGCCATATCCTGGAGACCGGAAACGACAGCTTCCGCTTCAGGAACAGTTCGGCAAAACCCGTCAAACCCGCGAAGGAGAAAACCAAAAACTTGACCCCGACCTGACCCAGACCCATCATCCACCCGGGTCAGTTCTCAGTGGAAACCCCGGGTCAGTTCTTCGCGGAAATCAACAAGGCTGGCTGGAACTGAGTGAGCGAACGTGTCGCAGCGATCGCGCGTTGACGGGCAGGTGCCGCGAGGGAGCGGCATCGGATCGACGCCCACGTTCGCAGAAATACACGGTCATCCGCCACCCTTTATTCGACGGATATTCGATGGATTTCTGAAAATATAGCTAAGTAATTGAAATTGCTGGTACGCCCAAGGGGAATCGAACCCCTGTTTGCGCCGTGAGAGGGCAGACGCAGCGGATTGAAAGCGGTCGCCTTTATGGCCGGCAATCAAATCATCAAGGTGCAGCTAAAGGTGCAGTAAGAGGGCACTGTTGTGCAAAACAATGCATAAATTACAACGAATTAGGTAATTACAACGAATTAGGTCCATATGTTGGCGGAGAGAGCGGATTTCGGACTGACAGAAACAATTTTGGATTCCCGGATCATTTGGAAAGTGATCCAGACTCTTTGCCGGATCGGAGACCGGCAGGCATATCGAAGGGGCTGTCGGTCGATCTTCGAGTTCGGGTTGTAGCGGCAGTTGCGGATGGCTTGACGCACCGCCAGGCTGCTCAGCGGTTCGGCGTGAGTACTGCGAGCGTCAGTCGTTGGCGCAAGCTGGAAGCCGTTTCGGCTCTCGCCCTATAAAATCACCCTCGCTCGCATGTCCTCCGAGGGACTCATAAGCGCGTTTTTCCAATGCATATATAAGAATCATATTTCTTTCTTCTCCCTGCCATCTCGAACCTTTATGCGGTTTTGGCCATATTCCTGACAAATTCAAACCCGCTTGGCGAAATCTTCATAATGTCGCTTTGCGCTTCGTCATATTTGTTGCGTGCTCCAGCAAAGACGTGTCACCTCACAATCGAGAATAAGGAGTTGTGACTGTGGATATAGCCCTTATAACAGTTGGACTGATCTTCTTCGTTTTCACATTCGCCTACATCAAAGTCTGTGAAAAACTATAGGAGAACGGAAATATGCAGTTCGAATTTATTTTAGGCAGAGCGATGACTTTGTTCCTGCTTGATTATCTCACCTACGCCCTGCTTCGGCCTGAGCGGTTCTAATCGCACAGGCGCAACGCTCGGAAAGCTAGACCCATGACTCTCAATGGATGGATTCAGATCCTCGTTTTCTGCGGGATCATCATTTTGCTCGCAAAGCCACTCGGCGGCTATATGTTCCGGGTCTTCAGCGGTGAGCGCACATTGCTGTCGCCGGTTCTCGGCCAGATCGAGCGCGGACTTTACCGTATCGCCGGAACGAGCGAACAAGAAGAGCAACACTGGACGACTTATGCGGCTGGGATGCTGTTCTTCAACCTTGCAGGCTTCGTGTTCCTCTATTTTCTGCAGCGGTTTCAGGGTGGCCTGCCGCTCAACCCGGCGGGGATGGCGGCGGTGCCGCCGGAGCTCGCCTTCAACACGGCTACGAGCTTCGTCACCAATACCAACTGGCAGAACTATGGCGGCGAAAGCACCATGTCGTACCTGACCCAGATGGTGGGGCTGGCCGTCCAGAACTTCGTCTCGGCGGCGACCGGCATCGCCATAGCGGTGGCGCTGATCCGCGGTTTCGCGCGGGCCTCGGGCAGATCGATCGGCAATTTCTGGGTCGATACGACGCGTGCCACGCTTTATGTGCTTCTGCCCATCTGCATCGTGCTGACGCTGGTCTATGTCTGGCTCGGCATGCCGCAGACCCTTGGCGCCTACGTGAACGCCACCACGCTGGAAGGGGCACAGCAGACGATAGCCGTCGGGCCCACTGCCTCGCAGATCGCCATCAAGATGCTCGGCACCAATGGCGGGGGCTTCTTCAACGCCAACGCGGCGCACCCGTTCGAAAATCCCGATGCGATCTCCAACTTGATCCAGATGGTCTCGATCTTTGCCATCGGCGCAGCGCTGACCAATGTTTTCGGACGCATGGTTGGCAATCAACGCCAGGGTTGGGCGATCTTTGCCACCATGGGCGTGTTGTTCGTCGCCGGCGTTATCGTCTGCTACTGGGCCGAAGCCGCCGGCAACCCGCTGGTGCATACGCTCGGCATCGATGGCAGCAACATGGAGGGCAAGGAAACCCGCTTCGGCATCGCCCTGTCGGCTCTGTTCGCCGTCGTTACCACGGCAGCCTCTTGCGGCGCGGTCAACGCGATGCACGGCTCCTTTACCGCGCTCGGCGGGCTGATCCCGCTGATCAACATGGAACTGGGCGAGATCATCGTGGGCGGCGTCGGCGCCGGCTTCTACGGTATCCTGCTGTTTGTTGTCCTTGCCGTCTTCGTTGCCGGCCTGATGGTCGGGCGCACGCCGGAATATCTCGGCAAGAAGATCGAGGCCAAGGAAGTGAAGATGGCGGTCCTTGGCATTCTATGCCTGCCGGCATCCATGCTGATCTTCACCGCGATCGCGGTCGTGCTTCCCGCCGGTGTCGCGTCCATCGGCACACCTGGCCCGCACGGCTTCTCGGAAATCCTCTACGCCTATACTTCCGGAACAGCCAACAACGGCTCGGCCTTTGGCGGCCTGACTGGCAATACGCCCTGGTACAACATCACTATTGGTCTTGCCATGCTGATGGGCCGATTCCTGATCATCATTCCCGCGCTGGCCATTGCCGGGTCTCTCGTGATGAAGAAGACCGTCCCGGCTTCGGCCGGAACCTTCCCCACGGACGGCACGCTGTTCGTCGGGCTGCTCTGCGGCGTCATCGTGACTATCGGTGGCCTGACCTTCTTTCCGGCGCTCGCCGTCGGGCCAATCGTCGAGCATTTGGCGATGGTCCTCGGGCACACGTTCTAACGATCGCGCATCCAACCTGTTCGATCGGTTGCGCAGCACCGTATATCCCCGCGCCGATTGGGCGCGGAGGATGGCAAGCCGCCGCGAGTGTCCTGCATCAAACTGGCATGCTGCTGCTTGTTCTTCGGGGTCGCGCTGGTAGCGCAGAGCGGCGACACCGGTTCACAACGGCCTGATTGATCGCGGTCTTCCCACAAGAAACACACGCTGGAGCCTCAAGATGAGCCAGTCCAAATCCGCGAGCATCATGGACGCTCGTATCCTCGTTCCCGCCATCGGCGATGCTTTTCGGAAATTCAATCCGAGAAGCCTCGCCAGGAACCCGGTGATGTTTGTCGTCGCCGTGGTTTCAGCGCTCACCACGGTCCTGCTCATCAGAGATGTTGCAACTGGCGCTCCCGGTCTCGGATTCTCGTTCCAGATCGTGCTCTGGCTCTGGTTCACGGTACTGTTCGCCAATTTTGCCGAAGCCGTCGCTGAAGGGCGCGGCAAGGCGCAGGCGGATTCGCTGCGGCGCACCCGCTCCGAAACGCAGGCCAAGCTTCTCACCAATGGCAATCGTTCGACCTTCAAGGTGATACCTGGCAACAACCTCAAAGTCGGCGACGTCGTTATTGTCGAGGCCGGGGATATCATTCCCTCCGATGGCGAGGTGGTCGAAGGTATAGCCTCCGTGAATGAGGCCGCCATCACCGGCGAGTCCGCGCCCGTCATCCGCGAATCCGGCGGAGACCGCTCGGCCGTGACCGGCGGCACGCAGGTACTTTCCGACTGGATCAAGGTCCGCATCACGGCTGCAGCCGGCTCGACCTTCATCGACCGAATGATCGCGCTGGTCGAGGGCGCCGAACGGCAGAAGACACCGAACGAGATCGCGCTCAACATCCTGCTCGCCGGCATGACCCTGATCTTCGTTCTGGCGACCGTGACGATCCCGAGCTTCGCCACCTATGCGGGGGGTTATATCCCTGTCGTCATCCTGGTTGCGCTGTTCGTCACGCTGATCCCGACCACCATCGGCGCCCTGCTTTCGGCCATCGGCATCGCCGGCATGGACCGGCTCGTGCGTTTCAACGTGCTGGCAATGTCCGGGCGCGCGGTCGAAGCCGCCGGCGACGTCGATACGCTGCTTCTCGACAAGACCGGCACCATCACACTTGGCAACCGGCAAGCGACGGAATTCCGGCCTGTCCACGGTGTAAAGGAGCAGGAACTGGCAGATGCCGCGCAGCTTGCCTCGCTCGCCGACGAGACGCCGGAAGGCCGCTCGATCGTCGTTCTCGCCAAGGAGAAATACGGTATTCGCGGTCGCTACATGCAGAGCCTGCACGCGACCTTCGTCCCGTTCACGGCGCAGAGTCGGATGAGTGGCGTCGACCTTGGCGGTTCGTCTATCCGCAAGGGCGCGGTGGACTCGGTGTTGAAGCATGTGGAGCTTGCAACCGTGGCGGCTGGAGCCAACCGCGCCAATGCCGAGACCATCCGCGAAGTTCAGTTGATCGCCGACGAAATCGCCAAGGCTGGTGGAACGCCGCTTGCAGTCGTGCGAGACAACCGCCTGCTCGGCGTCGTGCATCTCAAGGACATCGTCAAGGGCGGCATTCGCGAGCGTTTCGCGGAACTTCGCCGCATGGGCATCCGCACGGTGATGATCACCGGAGACAACCCGATGACGGCTGCAGCGATCGCGGCAGAGGCGGGAGTGGATGATTTCCTCGCCCAGGCGACGCCCGAGAACAAGCTGTCGCTGATCCGCGATGAGCAGGCCAAGGGCAAACTGGTCGCCATGTGTGGCGACGGGACCAACGACGCGCCTGCCCTTGCTCAGGCGGATGTCGGCGTCGCCATGAACACCGGCACGGTGGCCGCGCGGGAAGCGGGTAACATGGTGGATTTGGACAGCGACCCGACCAAACTCATCGAGATCGTCGAGATTGGCAAGCAACTCTTGATGACGCGCGGCGCGCTGACCACCTTCTCCATTGCCAACGACATCGCCAAATATTTCGCGATCATCCCGGCGATGTTCCTGGCGTTCTACCCGCAGCTCGGCGCGCTCAACATCATGGGCCTTCAAACACCCCAGAGCGCCATACTGTCCGCGATCATCTTCAACGCGCTCATCATCGTGGCGCTGATCCCGTTGTCGCTGAAGGGCGTCAAATATCAGGCCATCGGCGCGGGCGCACTGCTTTCCCGCAACCTGCTCATCTACGGTCTGGGCGGTATCGTCGTCCCGTTCGTCGGCATCAAGACTATCGACATGGCCATCACCGCCTTTGGCCTCGTGTAAAGGATTAATCCCATGCTCAAGCAGCTAAAACCCGCGATTGTTGTCTTCGCCGCCCTGACGATAATCAGCGGCCTGATCTATCCTCTCGGCATGACCGGGCTCGCCCAGGCGATTTTCCCTCGCCAAGCCAATGGCAGTTTAATCGAGAGGGACGGCGTTGTCATCGGCTCGGAACTGATCGGCCAAGCCTTCACAAGCGATAAATACTTCCATGGCCGACCGTCGGCCGCAGGCGACGGGTACAACGCCACCTCATCCAGCGGTTCCAACCTTGCGCCTACCAGCCGGAAACTGATCGACCGCATCAAGGCGGACGCGGAAACCCTCAAGGCCGAGAACCCTGGAACGCCAGTGCCGATCGACCTGGTTACCACGTCCGGCAGTGGCCTCGACCCGCACATCTCTCCTGAAGCTGCGCAGTTCCAGATTCCTCGCGTGGCCAAGGCGCGCGGGATGACCGAAGATGCCCTGCGCGCACTGGTCCACCGCCAGGTCAAAGGGCGGGAACTGGGCTTCATGGGAGAGCCGACCGTCAACGTTCTCAAGTTGAACCTCGCGCTCGATGCCGCTAGCCGCCAAGCGCCGATCAAAAATTCTTAGAACATTTGAACACATCTGTCGCGGCTGATCACAAGCTCGCTATCGCAGAATATCGACTATCGGCTTCAAGCGCGCATCGACGAAAAGGCCAAGACAATCAGAGACACGGCCCAACTGATCAACGACTACGACAAGCCGTTGATTCGCTGCGGTTAGTTCCTCCGATGCCGTTCAATAGATCCGTGGCATTCCCGCCGGCTTCATCAAGCGCTTTTGGGCCGCGATGCGGAAAGGCGCGTTGGGTGCGCCGTAGCCAGCGTATCCACCTCGACGCTCCACGATCTCG
Organism: Mesorhizobium yinganensis; assembly: GCF_040081985.1. Lineage (NCBI taxonomy): Bacteria > Pseudomonadati > Pseudomonadota > Alphaproteobacteria > Hyphomicrobiales > Phyllobacteriaceae > Mesorhizobium > Mesorhizobium yinganensis. The sequence goes on from NZ_JBEBMH010000036.1 coordinate 6,168, forward strand.
AAGACGAAACCCTCGCCGAAGGCAGGGGCGTAGAGCTGGAAGAATTCGCCGTTGTCGTCACGATCGTAGAGAACATTGCATTCGCGCAACCGGTCGGCAAGCAACGGATCCAATCCGAACCTGGCCTCGACGTCGTCAAAATAATTCGGCGATATCTGCAGCGGTCTGAAACCGTGCGAGCGGAGGGCCGCGGCAGTATTGAAAATGTCGGCGGTCAGGAAGGCCACGTGTTGGATGCTGGAGCCGAAAGTCTCTGCAACGAAGTGACCTGCCAAAGTCCGGCGGCTCTCGGCGCCGTTGAGCGTCAGCCGCAGACGCCCATCCAGCCCCTCTATGACCTGGCTGCGCACCAGCCCCGCAGGGTCGGCCACATCGACAAGCCCTGTTTTCCGTGCGCGGAACAGCGACAAGTAGAGGAGAAGCCAACTCGGCAGTTCTTCGCCCGGCATGGTCTGGCCGACGTGATCGATCCGCGTGAGGCCGACGCCTCCATGGTCGCCGGTGTCCCGTAGCGGCCGGAATTCCAGATCCCAAACCCTGCCGAGGTCGGTCGCGGCATCAAGGAAATAGACGAGACTCCCGCCGACGCCGCGCATGGCGGGGATCTCAAGTTCCCCTTGGCGGACCGGCTGGATGAACAACTCCGCACCCAGGGTCCTCGCACGTTCGACCGCGGCTGCGGCATCCCCGACCTTCAGGCCGATCGCATAGGCGGACGTGCCATGGACGACGAAGGAGGAATGGGCAAATCCTTCGCGTTCCGTGTTGACGACAATGTTGATCCCGCCCTGCCGATAGAGTGTCACATGCTTGGAGACGTGCCGCGCGGCCTCGATGAAGCCGAGCACGCCGAGCAAGGCGCCGATCTCCTGTCCGCCATCGCCGTTGGCTGTGAACTCGACGAATTCTACCCCCTCGACTTTGATACGGTCGGGCATGGGTGGGACGGCCAACGCAAGCGAAGGGTCTTGCCGACGCACCTGGTCCATCAGCCAGGTCAGCGACCGCCTGCCGTCAACGGATATCGCTTTTGCCGAACCGCGGCGGAACTGGTCATTGAAAACTTCGAGGGACAGGTAGCCGTCATAGCCGGTCCCTGCCACCGCACGCATGAAATCGGTCACCGGAAGGTCGCCTTCGCCCGGCATGTTGCGAAAATGCCGGCTCCAGTAGAGCAGGTCCATATCGATCTTCGGTGCGTCGGCAACCTGCACGATGAAGATCCGGTCGCCTGGAATGGCGCGGATCGAGGCCAAGTCGATCCCACGAGCCAGCGTGTGAAAGGAATCGAGGATCAGCCCGACATTCTTGTGATCGGCCCTCCTCACGATCTCCCAGGCATCACGATGGTCGCTCACATACCGCCCCCAGGCCAGGGCCTCATAACCAACCCGCAAGCCACGTCTGGCCGCACGTTCGCCTAGTTCATGAAAGTCGGAGGCGGCGCGGTCGATGCCGCCCAACGCGGCCGGCGACACAGAAGAACAGACGAGCATCAGGTCCGTGCCGAGATCTTGCATCACGTCGAATTTCCGCTCGGCGCGGTCGAAGGCTCGGCCGCGCTGGGGCTGCGGCAGGCCTTCGAAATCGCGGAAAGGCTGGAAAAGTGTGATGGCGAGGCCGGCGTCGCGGGCCATGCCGGCCACATCCCGCGGGCTGCCGTCGAAAGCAAGGAAATCGTTCTCGAAAATCTCGACGCCGTCGAAGCCGGCAGCAGCGATCGCCGCCAGCTTTTCACGAAGGTCGCCGCTGATCGAGACGGTGGCGATCGAGGTCTTCATCCGCTCGACAATCCATGGTGTCCCGTACCGGTCAGGGTACGGGGAGCGCTTGATGTTGTGTCGGGTGCCCGCATCAAAGCAGCGCGATGGCGCGGGTGGGTCCGCCGGTCGCTCCCTTGACCTTGGGAATACCAAGGAAAAGGCGTGCGCCCGATTCCGGAATGGCGTCGAGATTGGCCAGGCATTCGACGCCCCAGCGGCCACTGCCCAGCCATTCGTAGTGTACGGGGAACGCGCCGTTCGAATTGAGGCCTGTGTCGAGCGACAGGGTATCCACCCCGATGCCTTTGACCTTGCGCTCTGAGATGAGGAATTGCGTCGTCTCGATGTGAAATCCCGGCGTATGGTTTCGTTTCTCGTTGTCGCTGCCGGTAAATTTCGGATCACCCACCAGTTTGTGCCAGCCGGAATTCATCACAACGCAGCATCCTTCGGGGAGTGGCCCGTTCCTGGCCTCCCACGCCTTGACGTCGTCCGGGGTAAGCTCGGCGTCGGGGTCGTCGGCGGCGCGCGCGGCGATATTGATGACTGCTACCGGAACAATCAGGTCCGAGATCGGGATGAGATCGGCCGTCATGCCGTCAGCGGAAAAGTGGATAGGCGCGTCCATATGTGTGCCGCTGTGTTCGACGATCGTCCAGCGGTTGAGATTCACCTTGTCCTTGGCGAAGGTGACGAGATTTTCGACGGTGACCCATTTATCCCCGCTGAAGGTCGGAAAACCTTCATAGAGGGCGTGGGAGAGGTCGACCGTATCGGTAAAGCTGATGGGCGCAGCCCGGGCCGACGGGATCGCCGGCAGGGCGGTGGCTGCCGCCGCGCCGAGGCCGAGTGTAAATCCGGCCTTCAACAGCCCTCTTCGCGTAGCGTTCTCGCAGATCGAATGCAGGCATCCCGGAGGGCACATTTCAGCTTTTCCTTCCCCGTTTCGAGCCCTTGCCGGGCTGGTTGATTTTCCTGCCGCGCAGCGCGGTTATCTCGTTCGTCCTTCAGTCTCTCGGCCAGGTGAGGGCAGCTATTCCCGGATCAAATCCCTCAGCGCGTTGACGGCAGTCGCGTAACCGTTAGGCCCGAGCCCTGCGATCACCGCGGTCGCCACGGTGGACACCAGCGAACGGTGATAGATCGCCTCGCGCCGGTGGATGTTGGAGATGTGCAGTTCGATGATCGGACCGGAAAACATCTTCAATGCGTCCAGGATAGCGATCGACGTAAAGGAGAAGCCGGCGGGGTTGATGACGATGCCGGCGCCGTGGTCGATCGCTTCATGGACCCATTCGACGATCTCGCCTTCGAAGTTTGACTGATGGAAGCGCATCGGCCGCTCGCCAGCCGCCCGCCTGCACAGCGTCTCGATCTCGGCCAGCGTGATGCGGCCGTAGATTTCCGGCTCGCGCGTACCGAGCCGGTTGAGGTTCGGACCGTTGATGATAAAAATCTGCTTCATCTCTTTCCCCGTCATCCCTGGTATCCGAGCAGGCGTGGCAGCCACAGCACGAGCCCCGGAAAGAAGGTGATCAGCACCAGCGAACCGACCATCGCCCAAAGGAACGGCAGCGTGTCGCGCACGAGGTCGCGCAGCGGCACCTCGGCGATGCGGGTCATGATGAACAGGAGCAGACCGTAGGGCGGCGTGATCAGCCCGATCATTATATTCACGACCACGACCACGCCGAAATGCACCATGTCGAGACCGAGCGCTCGGGCGGTAGGAATCAGAACCGGCACCACGACCAACAGGATCGTCGTGCCTTCCAGCAGGCAGCCGAGGACGAGCAGGATGACGTTGACGAGGATCAGAAACCCGGTGGGAGAAAGGTCCCAAGCCTGAAGGATCGTCGTCAACGTCTGTGGAATGTTCTCGACCGTGATGACGTAGTTGAACACGAGCGCGCCAGCGATCAGCATGCCGATCGATGCCGTCGTGCGGGCGCTGGCCAGAACCGAGCGATAGAAGTCGCTGTAGGAAACGCTTCGGTAGAGCACCGTGGAGATCAGCAGCGCATAGGCCGCGGCGACGGCGGCCGCTTCCGTCGGGGTGGTCGCGCCGGTGTAGATGCCGCCAAGCAGCACGACCGGCATCATCAGCGACGGCAGCGCCCGCCGGGTAATCAGCGGCAGTTCGCGAAGCGGCGTGGGTGCCTCGACGGGGAAATTCTTGCGGCGCGCGTCGAAGAAGACGATGACCATCTGCGCCAGCGCCATCAGCAGCCCCGGAACGACGCCAGCGAGAAACAGATAGCCGATCGACGCGTCGGAGACGAGCGCGTATATGACCATCGGGATGGACGGAGGGATGATCGGACCGATGACAGCCGTGACGGCGGTCAATGCCGCCGCGTAGCTGCCGGGATACTTCCCGTCCCTGGTCATCATCTGCTGCATCATCTTGCCGGTGCCGGCGGCGTCGGCGATCGCCGAGCCCGACATGCCCGCGAAGATGATGGACTGGACGATGTTGACGTAGGCGAGGCCGCCGCGGAACCTGCCGACGATGGCGTTGCAGAACGACATCAGGCGATCGGTCATGGAGCCGATGTTCATTAGTTCCGCGGCCAGGATGAACAGCGGCACGGCGAGCAGGATGTAATTGGAATACATCCCGTTGAGCAGTTGTTCGGCAGCCGTGCCCATGTCGAGCCCAGCCAGCAGCAGATAGAGGATCGAACCGCCGATCATCGCATGGCCGATCGGCAGGCCGAGGAACGACAGGGCAACGATGGCGAGAACCGTCAGCGAGAATGGGCTGGTCACGTTCATACGCCCGACCCCGCCTTGGTCGGGTCGAATTCTTCCGGCGCCTTGCCGAAGGCGGCCTGCCAGGAAAGCCAGAGGTAGCGCGCAAGAACCGCGACGACGAATACGATGTAGATGGCGTAGAGCCAGTCGAAGCGGATTTTCAGATAGGCGGTCTTCTCGACCTTCATGAAAGTGACGTAGTCCCATGTCGCCGGCAGCGAGATGATGTAGAGAACGATCAATGCCGCGGCCGAGACGAGGAATATCACCCTTCGTCCGCCAGATCCGACGGCGGAATAGATGAGGTCGAACCGGATCTCCTCCTCCTCGCGCACCACGAAGGCCGCTCCGAACAGGACGATCCATATCCACAGGATCACACTGATCTCGTTGGTCCAGCCGATCGGCAGGTTGAGCAGGTAGCGGAAAGCGATCTGCAGGATGAAGGCCGCAAACATCAGCGCCAGCATGGCGGCGAGAACGTTTTCCGCGCGGCGATAGAGCCAGCCGCCGATGCGGCGCGGGGTCGGGGTCACGAAATGCCTCCCAAAGCGGCGACCGGGATGTCGAGCGGGCTTCCCGGCAAGCGGCGCGCTTGCCGGGAGAAAATGCGCATCAAAGCGCGTTGATCTTGTCGACCATGCCGGCCGGCCAGTCCTTGGCCAGGTCTGACTCCAGATACTGTTCCTGGACATGTTTGCGGAAGGCCGCGACGTCCGGCTCGTAAATCTTCAGGCCCTTGGCCTTGAAAGTCTCCACCAGTTCCTTCTCGCGGGCGAGATGCTTCTGGGTGGAGAAGTCGATCGCAGCGTCCGCGGCGGCCTGGAACTTCGCCTGCTTCTCGGCACCCATCTCATCCCAGGCCTTCTTTGAGATCGTGAGCAGGTCGAAGCCGACAAGATGCGACGTCAGCACGATCTGGCTCATCACCTCGTAGAACTTCATGTTCTCCACATTTGGCAGAGGATTGTCCTGGCCGTCGATCGCGCCGGTCTGCAGACCGGTATAGACCTCGGCATAGGCCATCGGCGTCGGATTGGCGCCGAGCGCGGTGCCCAGGAACTGCCAGGCGTCGCCGCCCGGCATGCGCAGCTTGATGCCTGCCAGATCGGCGGGCGTCTTGATCTCCTTGTCAGGCTTGAGCCCGACCTGGCGCACGCCGAAATAGGTCGGGCCGAGGATCACCACGCCGAGCTGGTCCTCGGCCAGTTTCTTCAATTCGGTGCCGGCTTCGCTCGCGAAGAAGGCCTTGAGGTGGGCTGCGTCGCGAAACAGATAGCCGGCGGTGACGATCGACCAGGCCGGCACCTGCTTGGAGATGTCCTGCGGCGCTATGTTGCCCATTTCCAGGTTGCCGCGCTGCAGGGCGACAAGCTCTGTGCCCTGCTTGAACAGGTTGCCGCCGTAGTAGCCCTCGAAAATGAAGTCATCCTTGATGGCGTCGGCCAGCATCTTCGTCATTTCGGCGCGAATGTCCTGTTCCGAGAACACTGCCGAGAAACGCAGTTTCGGCTTGTCCTGGGCGAATGCGGGAAGCCCCGCCAGCGCCGTCGCGGCGACCGTGCTGGCCAGAAACAAGCGTCGTGTGAAGATGTGCGTCATGCCATTTCCTCCCTTTGAAAATTAAGTCGTAAAACCGCGACCAATTCCGGCCGGCTGATTCCTCGACAGCGGCGTCAAGATATCTGCGATAAGTTGCGGTGAGCCCACGTAGGATAGAGCCGTCAACACCTCCTAGACATGTTGGTCGGGCTAACGCGGTCATGCGGCCGACTCGAAATGGCTTGCCATCGCCTTGGGGTCGGCGACGCGACCCGTGAACAGTTCGAAGGCTCGCACGGCTTGATAGATCGCCATGCCGGTGCCAGCCAGCGTCCGGCATCCGCGGGCGCGCGCCTGGCGCAGGAGCTCGGTCTCGGGCGGGAAGTAAATGATCTCCGCGACCCATTGGAGCGGGTCGAGCCGGTCGACATTGAAGGGGACGCCGGGATATTTGGCCATCCCGATCGGTGTTGTGTTCACGATACCGTTGACATCCGCGAGAGCGGATTCGGCGCTTCTCACGGCACTCACAGTCGCATCAAATCGGCGCGACATGCGTCGCGCCAATGCTTCCGCCTTCTCCGGGTCGACATCGACGATAACGAGTTCGCCGGCGCCGAGATCGAGAAGGGCATGGGCTACCGCCGCTCCCGCACCACCAGCGCCGAGTTGGAAGACCCGGCCCAACGCGGCACCCTGCATTCCGGCGCGAAAGCTCTCCGCAAACCCCCAATTGTCGGTATTGTGGCCGACAGTCCTGTCGCGCTGGAAAATGACCGTGTTGACGGCGCCGATGGCCTCCGCCTCAGGCGCCAGGGCGTCGAGATGGCCGCTAACCACCTGCTTGAATGGATGTGTGACGTTCAACCCATGGAAACCGCAATGCCGGGCGGCGGCAATGACCGCTCCGATCTGCTCGTCGACGAGTCCCAGACGGTCGAAGTCGATCAGCAAATAGGTGCATTGAAGGCCATGGCGCGCCGCCTCGCGTTCATGCATGGCCGGCGTACGCGACTCCTGGATGCCACGTCCGGCGAGGCCGGCAACCACCCGGTCACCTTGACCGGGATTCGGCGGGCGGCGTGCCGCCAGGTCGCTCAAAAGGTCGACGATGTCGTCGGCCATGGTTTTGTAGACCTCCCCGCGATCCGGCGTGCGGCGTTAAACCGTCGGCCCACCGGTCTAAGGGGACTTTGTACCATCTGGTTAATTTCGTCAATTGCTTTGTACAAGTCAGTTAATTTGCTATTGGCATACCGCAGCAGGGCGAGAACCGGAAAGATTTGCACCCGTCATGGACGATAGACCGGCCGGCAATCGCGGTAGTGGCTGGAAGCAAGATCCCGCCGGCGTGCGCAAAAACATCCTCGCGGTCGCAATGGAGGAGTTCGCCGCCAACGGTCTGTCCGGCGCGCGGATCGACGAGATCGCGGCGAAGACCAACACGTCTAAGCGAATGATCTACTATTACTTTGATGACAAGGAAGGACTATACGGCCGCGTCCTCGAAGAGGCTTATCGGCAGGTTCGCGCCGGCGAGCAGCAGCTAGAACTCGACCACCTGCCGCCAGTCGAAGCGCTTACGCTGCTGGCCGAATTCACCTTTGAGCACCATAGCCGGCACCCAGACTTTATTCGCATAGTTATGATCGAGAATATCCATCGCGGTGCCTATCTCGAGCAGTCCGAGCTTATCGGTCTGCTCAACGCCGGTGCGATCCAGAAGCTGGAGGCGATCTGCCGCCGCGGCCGCGAGGCGGGTCTGTTTCGCGACGACGTTGCGCCGCTGGAATTGCACTGGCACATCAGCGCCATGAGTTTCTTCAACGTTTCCAACCGAGCTACTTTCTCGGGCATCTTCGGTGGCGCGCTTTTCACACCCGAAGGACAGCAGACATTGAGGGCGCACCTTGTCGAAATGGTCGTCAACCTTGCGCTCAAGCCCGACCGGCGCTCGCGGCGCGGTGAACCGACTGGTACATGCCCTGTACATTAGCGGACCGATTATTATCGCACCCATGCGGTCTCGATGGGAACAGACGCTAATGCTGCGCACCGACGACGCTGAGCCTATCCGGATCTAAGTGTTCGCCTTTGGTGCAGTCTGCGCGATTTCGGGATTTTCAATGCGAGAGCCTAACGGAACTTCACAATCGAATTGCCGGCGCAAACCGCGCTTGCCCTCTCAGCGGATCAGGCCGATTTCCTCACAATACCGAAGCCTGGATGGCTGTACGCCAGCGCGCTCCGCAACCTCGCCAACATCCATCATATTCATGTCGTATGGAGTTTGCATTGTGTATTCCTGCCCAAATTGCTCGCTCTAGAAATGCTACGACTTCTAGCCAAATTGAGGCCAAGCGACAACGGAACCGGCCACTTGGCGGGACGGTCGTAGGATCGCGCTGCTGATGGCGGCCACGCTGACGGTGATGGCCAACGCAACGATCAGCCCCGCGCTGCCTAGACTGCAGAGGCTGTTTCAAGACGAACCTAACGTGGCCATACTAACGCGGCTCCTGGTCACGGCGCCATCCTTAAGCATGGCGCTGCTCGTGCCATTCGCAAGGCTTGCCGTCGACAGCATCGGGCGACGCGTCATCCTGCTGTCCGACAGTTCTTTTTGTGATCGCCGGGAGCACAGGGCAGCAAGCGGGAAGCTGTGGGATTCAGATGGCTTTAGTGGAGACTCTCGACATCGGCGTTTGCTGCGCATATCGGCAAGTCGATGCGAACCCGCGGAATGCGGAAAACCCTCCAGCCTCTTCGCTCTGCACGCGGACCTGTTTCCCGGCATGATGGCGGCCGCCCATCGCCGCGAGGACCTCAACGCTTGGCCGGCCGGCGCCGCCATAAAGCTCATGCGGCCGGACGAATCGAGGCCCAGAGCCGAATAGCTGCGAAGCGCTTCGGACATTGCAACGCTGCTCAGCTCACAGCCAAACGGAAATGCTCGCAGTATCTCGCGATGTCTGCTTCCACGAAGCGGCGAACTTGGCATTCACGGCTGCAATCAAGCGACTAACTGCCAGCCGTCACCAACAACTGCTGAATGAATAAGTGCGTGACGAGGCCATACACCGCCACTGGCGGTCACACGATCAAATCCGTAGTCTGCTGAGCGGATGAATAAGATCGAGTCAAGAAAGCCTGGATCGAGTAGGGAAGCTACCGCGGCGGCTGGCCGGCTGGGGGCTCGGCTCAAACTCGCGCGACAGATCCGTGGTATGACGCTTAAGACATTGGCGAATGCGGTAAGCTGCTCGGAAAGCTTGCTTTCAAAGATTGAGAACGGCAAGGCGTCTCCTTCCCTGCCGATGCTGCATCGTCTTGTGGAGGCGCTCGGCACCAATATCGGCCGGATGTTCGAGGACGTCGATGGTGACGAGGGCATCGTATTCCGCGCCGGCATGCGCCCACTGATCACGCTTGACCCGCTACGGCGGGGCGAAGGCATATCGCTCGAACGCGTCATCCCCTATTCGGCCGGGCACCTGCTGCAATGCAACATCCATCATATCGAAAAAGATGGCGAGAGTGCTGGGCCGATCCAACACGTCGGCGAGGAAGTTGGATACGTCCTTACCGGCCACGTCGAGTTGGTGGTCAACCAAAAAAGCTTTCGGCTGGCCCCCGGCGACACCTTCGTGTTCAAATCGGACCTGCCGCACCACTATCGTAACATCGGCGAAGAGCGGGCGAGCATCTTCTGGGTCAACACGCCTGCGACGTTCTGATGCGAATGCTTGTTCAAGAACGTTGACAACCATTCAAGTCTCTTGAAAACTGAAGCGCCTTTCACAGTTGGGAACTCCGGCCAAGGTCGGCAAAGAAAGAGGGAACCGCAATGCGCCTGAATCGACTTCTCGCAAGCTGCGCGACAGCCATCGCCTTGAGCATGGCGGCCGGCGCCGCCTACGCCCAAGACACTTTCGCGCTGGTCAACATCAACCAACAGGCTCTTTTCTTCAATCAGATCAACGACGGTGCGCAAAAGGCGGCGGATGCCGCCGGTGCCAAGCTCGTGATCTTCAACGCCAACAACGTGCCGAGCGCGCAGAATGATGCGATGGAAACCTACATCACGCAGAAAGTCGACGGCATCATTCTCGTCGCGATCGACGTCAATGGCGTGAAGCCTGCGATCACGGCGGCCAAGGCCGCCGGCATCCCGGTCATTGCCATCGACGCGCAGATCCCCGACGGCGACAACGTCGCCTTTGTCGGCGTTGACAACACCCAGGCCGGTGCGGACATCGGCAAGTTCTACGCCGACTACGTAAAGAAGGAGATGGGCGGCAAGGCCAAGATCGGTGTCGTCGGTGCGCTCAATTCGTTCATCCAGAACCAGCGACTGGACGGCTTCAAGAAGGCAGTGGTCGACAGCGGCGTCGACGTGACCTTCCTCGACACGGTCGACGGACAGAACGTCCAGGAGACGGCGCTCAGCGCGTCTGAGAACCTGATGACCGCCAACCCTGACATGACCACTCTCTACGCGACAGGTGAGCCGGCGCTGATCGGCGCGGTTTCCGCCGTCACCAGCCAGGGCCGTACTGGGGACGTCAAGGTGTTCGGTTGGGACCTCACGAAGCAGGCGATCGAAGGCATCAACGCGGGATGGGTCACCGCAGTGGTTCAGCAGGACCCGGCCGGCGAAGGCGCCGGGGCCGTCGAAGCGCTAATCAAGCTCAAGAAGGGCGAAAAGGTCGAGCCGATCATCAACATCCCGATCACCATCGTGACCAAGGAAAACGTCGAACCCTACAAGGCGATGTTCAAGTAGAAGCCATCGACGCTCAAACTGCGGCGTCGCCTCGCGCGGCGTCGTCCTTACAAGAGGATGGCATGACCGAAAGCGAGACCTATCGCGTCCGGATGAGCGGTATCTCGAAGCGTTACAATGCGATCCAGACGCTGGACAACGTTTCGCTGACGCTGAAGCCCGGCGAAGTGCTGGGCCTCGTCGGCGACAATGGCGCGGGCAAGTCGACGCTGAGCAAAGTGCTGTCCGGTGCGGTTGTCCCGGACAACGGGACGATTGAGATCGACGGCAAACCGGTATCGTTCACATCACCGGCCGATGCGCGCTCGGCCCGCGTCGAGATGGTCTATCAGGACTTGTCGCTCTGTGACACGATCGATGTTGCCGGAAACCTCTTCCTCGGTCGCGAGCCGCGCCGTGTCATTGCCGGCCTGCCGTTCCTCGACAAAAAGCAGATGCACGAGCAAGCACGCGTCATGCTCGACCGGCTGGGCATCGTGATCGCCGATACCAAATTGAAGGTCGAGAACCTGTCGGGCGGTCAGCGCCAGTCGATCGCCATCGGCCGGGCCGCTTCGTTTGAGCCTTCCGTGCTCATTATGGACGAGCCGACCGCTGCCCTGGCGGTGGCGGAAGTCGAAGCAGTCCTGGACCTCATTCGGACAGTGAGCGCACGCGGCGTGAGCGTCATTTTGATTACACACCGATTGCAGGATCTGTTCCTGGTCTGCGACCGAATTCAGGTCATGTATGAGGGTCGCAACGTGGCCGAGCGACTGATCGGAGACACCAACATCGAGGATGTCGTCAACCTGATCGTCGGACGAAAGTTCGCCGCCCGCTCTGCCAAGCATGCGCATCAGAGCGTAGCGCCGGCATGAGCGACGCGCCGCTTCATACCCCGGCGGCACCGCGCGTACGCGACAGCACCTGGCGCGACGCGGTGCTCGCCAATGGGAGCGTCGTGTCTATCGCACTGTTCTTTCTTGTCGTTTGCGTGATCTTCTCTTTCGCCACCGATGCGTTCCTGTCGGCGCCGAACCTGCTCAACATCCTGCGCCAGTCCGCGCCGCTGCTGATCGTCGCTGCCGCCATGACCTTCGTCATCACCACCGGCGGCATCGACCTGTCGGTCGGCTCGGTGCTGGCGCTGGTCGCCACCCTTTCGGCAACGCTGCTGCAATTGGGTCTGCCCTGGCCGCTGACCATACTGGCCATGCTGGCGATCGGAACAGCGCTCGGCGCGCTCCAGGGTTACTTCATCGCTTACGAGCGCATTCCGGCCTTCATTGTTACGCTTGCGGGTCTGTCCGTCATTCGCGGTTTCGCGCTGCTGATCACAGGCGGCTATTCGATCCCTGTCGAGGCGACCAGCCCGTTCGTGGCGATCGGTCGCGCCTGGATTCTGGGCGTACCGGCCCCGGCCTGGATAGCCGTAGTCGTACTGGCGCTTGCCTATCTTGTGTTTAATCAGACGCCGTTCGGCCGCTATGTGACCGGCATCGGCGCTAATGCGGAAGCTGTACGCCGCGCCGGCGTTAACACGCAGCTCAATATGCTGTTCGTCTATGTCATCTCAGGCGCGGTCTCGGCGCTCGCGGGCATTATCGTTGCTGCGCGCCTCGGCTCCGGCTCATCGAATGCGGGCCAGGGCTTCGAGCTAGAAGTGATCGCCGCCGTCGTGCTCGGCGGCACCAGCCTGTTTGGCGGACGAGGCACGATCACCGGGACGATCCTCGGCGCGTTGACGGTTGCCGTCATTGCCAATGGACTGATCCTCGCGCATCTGTCACCGTTCCTGACACCAATCGTCACAGGCGTCATCATCCTTGTCGCGATCTGGCTAAACTTCCGTCTGTTCCGCGGCGCGGTGCGGAGTCGCTGAGCATGGACGATCTTTTCGACACAACACCCGCGAAGCGCCATCCGATCGGCATTGCGACCGGCGAGGTGATGACTGTCACCGGCCCAGTTCCGGTCGATGCGATGGGCGTGACGCTGATGCACGAGCACATCCTGCTCGATGGCGCACGCACCTGGAAATGCCCATGCCATCCCGACGAGAAAGCAATCGCCCTGCAACCGGTTTCGATGGAAATCATCGGCGAGTTGCGGATGAATCCCTATATGAACCGTGACAACATCTCGCTCGACGACAGCGATCTGGCGCTCTCGGAGCTGAAGCGTTACCAGGCGCTTGGCGGAAACACGGTGGTCGATGCGACCAACATCGGCATTGGCCGCGAGCCGGAAAAACTGGCGCGCATTGCCCGCATGTCGAATCTGAAGATCGTCATGGGGACCGGGTTCTACCTGCAGCACACGCATCCCGAATGGCTGAAGGCGATGGATGTCGACGCGGTTACGCAACTCATCGTCGACGAGGTGGGCGGTGGCGAAACCCAGCAAGCCATTCTTGCAGGCCTGATCGGAGAGATCGGCGTCAGCAAGGATTTTACCGATGAGGAGATGAAATCATTGCGCGCATCGGCGCGCGCTGCGCGCATCACTGGCGTGCCGCTGTCGATCCATCTGCCCGGCTGGGAGCGACTGGCGCATAGGGTGCTCGACATCGTCGAGCAAGAAGGCGCGGACCTGCGTCACACCGTGCTTTGCCACATGAATCCCAGCCACAAGGATCTCGACTACCAGACCAGCCTTGCAAGGCGGGGCGCATTTCTCGAATACGACATGATCGGCATGGACTATTATTATGCCGACCAAGATGCACAGTCGCCGTCGGATGAGGAGAACGCGCGCGCGATCCGATCGCTGGTCGATCTCGGCTTTGCCGACCGCCTGCTCCTTTCGCAGGATGTCTTCCTGAAGATCATGCTGACGCGGTATGGCGGGTTCGGGTACGGCTACATCCTCAAGCATTTCGTGCCTCGCCTGAGACGACATGGCCTCGATCAATCCGTCATCGATCAGATGATGATCGACAATCCGCGATCCGTATTTTCCGCCTGAGACAATTCATTTGCGAGAGTAGAAATGTCGAAGAAGAAAATCCTGCTGGCAGGCGAGTCCTGGGTGTCTACGGCGACCCACATTAAAGGCTTCGACCAGTTTCCGACCGTGACCTACCACACCGGTGCGGACGAGCTTCTCAAAGCGCTCAAGCAGACTGAGTTCGACGTGACCTTCATGCCGGCACATGAGGCACAGCGCGATTTTCCTCAAACGATGGAGGCGTTGTCCGCCTATGACGCGGTCGTTCTTTCCGACCTCGGCTCAAACACGCTGCTGCTGCATCCGGACACGTGGATCCATTCGAAGACGACTCCCAATCGCCTGCGGCTGTTGCGGGACTATGTGAGAGGCGGCGGCGGATTGCTGATGTTCGGTGGCTATTACAGTTTCCAGGGCATCAATGGCGGGGCGCGCTATCACAAAACGGCAGTCGAGGACGTTCTGCCCGTAACGTGTCTTCCCAACGACGATCGCGTCGAAGTGCCGGAAGGTTTTGCTCCCCTGCCGAACGGCTCGGGGCACCCGATCCTCAGGGGTCTCGGCACAGACTGGCCAGTCCTACTCGGATTCAACGAAGTCGTGGTGAAGGACGGCGCTGAGGTGCTCGCAACCGTTTCGTCGGACTACGGCTCGCTTCCCTTGCTGGTGACCGGCAGATACGGCGAGGGCCGTACCATTGCCTGGACATCGGACGTGGGGCCGCATTGGCTGCCGCCGCAGTTCATCGCCTGGCCGGGCTACAAGACGCTGTTCGAAAACATGCTCGCCTGGGCAACCGCCAAGGACTGAGATGCGCGTTCATGTCGTGGGCAATGCCTGCATCGATACGACATTCAGGCTTGGCCGGTTTCCCTCGCCTGGCGAGACACTGAATGCTTCGACCGTCAGTGAGGGACTTGGAGGCAAAGGCGCGAACCAAGCCGTGGCGGCATCACGCACCGGTGCGCCGGTAACGCTGTGGACGGCGCTCGGCAGGGATACGACAGGCGCGACGATCAGTGGGGCGCTCGCGGGCGAAAACCTCGATCTGAAGGTTAGTGCGTTCGATCTTCCGAGCGACCGGTCGACCATTATGGTGGATGCCACAGGCGAAAACCTGATCGTCAGTGGCGTGGCGTGCGCGAAAAGCTTCGACCCGCTATGTCAGGCTGAGATTTCAGCCGGAATTGAACCGGATGATATCCTCGTTCTTCAGGGAAATCTCACCACGCCGGCAACGGAAAGATGTCTGCGCGCGGCCCGTGAGAGGGGTGCAAAGACCGTGCTTAATCTTAGCCCTATCAACGAATTCTCTCTGCCGCACCTCGCGTTCACCGACATCCTGGTCGTCAATCGGAGCGAGGCGCAAACCATTGCCGAGCAATTGGACATTGATCGTGCAGCCCTCAACCTGGCGAGCAGTGGGCCTGCGATGGTTGTGGTGACGCTCGGGCCCGAGGGATGTATCTGGCTCCGGGCGGACGAAACGACGATCCATCGCCTTCCGGCGCCCGCCATCACCGCCGTCGACACCAGCGGCGCCGGCGACGTCTTCTGTGGTGCCTTCGTTGGCGCCCTATCGCTGGGAATGGCGATTCCGGACAGCCTCCGATTCGCGTTGGCGGCCGCTTCTGTTGCAGTCACGAGGCCCGGTACGCTTGCATCTTGTCCGACATCGTCGGAAATGGCAGCACTTCTCGATCGAACGAAAGCGAACCATCATGGCTGAGAAATCCACGCCGATCGGACAGACAGGCGGCGACGCGCTGGCCTCGCTGTTTGGCCGCACCAAGGTCGTGATCGGCGTCGTGCATCTGCTGCCGCTGCCCGGCGCGCCGCGCCATAGCGGTGAGGCGGTCGAGACGATCTACCAGCGCGCTCTGGATGACGCACGCGCCTACCTGCACGGCGGCTGCGACGGGTTGATCGTGGAAAACCACGGCGACATCCCCTTCGCCAAGCCGGACGACATCGGACCGGAAACCTCGGCCTATATGGCAGTGATCTCCGACCGCATCCGGCGCGAACTCGGCCGTCCAATTGGCATCAACGTGCTTGCAAATGCTGCAATCCCCGCGCTGGCTGTCGCAAGCGCCTCTGGCGCCGGCTTTATCCGGGTGAACCAATGGGCGAATGCCTATGTCGCCAATGAAGGTTTCGTCGAAGGCGAATCCGGCCGTGCGGCTCGCTATCGAGCGAAGCTGCGCGCCAACGGCATAAAGATATTCGCCGATGCACACGTAAAGCACGGAGCGCACGCTATCGTCGGTGACCGGTCGGTAGAGGAACTGGTCAAGGATCTGGTTTTCTTTGATGCCGATGCGATCATCGCCACCGGCCAGCGTACAGGTCACGCGGCCGACCTGGGCTATATCCGCATGATCAAGGAGGCTGCCGGACTGCCGACGCTCGTCGGAAGTGGCGTAACGCCCGAGAATGTCAACGACATTTTGGGCATCGTCGACGGTGTCATTATCGCAAGCAGCCTCAAGCATGGCGGGGTCTGGTGGAATTCGGTCGATCCAGCACGGGTAACTGCGCTTATTGCCGGCTTGAAGAGATAATACGAATGCGTGCCGAAGTTAAAGCGAAGCGAGACTTGGATCGTGTCCCACCGCTTGGTGTAGCTCGGCGGTAGCGCAGCCGCTCGTGAGCGCGCCCTCAACAGCGCTGTAGCGAGCGAGTGGCGGAGCGGGTGGTCATCGATGTTTCTCCGATAAGGTCGGGTTGCTCACACCAACCTGGTTCGAAGGAACGACCGATGACCGACGACATGATGAACCTGCGTGCGCTCGTGGAGAAGACCCCGGACGCCGATCTGCTGCGCGAGATGATCGGCTTCGCCGCCGAGCGGCTGATGGAACTGGAGGTAGGCGCTGCCGCCGGCGCAGGCTATGGCGAGAAGAACCCGCTGCGGCTGGCCCAGCGCAACGGCTATCGCGACAGGGACTGGGAGACGCGCGCCGGCACCGTCGAGCTGCGCATCCCGAAGCTGCGGAAGGGCTCCTACTTCCCGGGCTTTCTGGAGCCGCGGCGCATGGCCGAGAAGGCCCTCACGGCCGTCATTCAGGAAGCTTACATCCAAGGCATTTCGACGCGCTCGGTCGACGACCTTGTCAAGGCGATGGGCGCGAGCGGCGTCTCCAAGAGCCAGGTCAGCCGGCTGTGCGAGGAGATCGATGGCAAAGTGAAGACCTTCCTCGATCGGCCGATCGAAGGCGACTGGCCGTATCTGTGGATCGACGCCACCTACCTGAAGGTGCGCCGCGGTGGTCGCATCGTCTCGGTCGCCGTCATCATCGCCGTCGGCGTCAACAGCGATGGCCGCCGTGAGGTGCTGGGCATGGAGGTCGGCACCTCGGAGGCCGAGCCGATCTGGACGGAGTTCCTGCGCAAGCTGACCCGGCGCGGCGTCAAGCTGGTCGTCTCCGATGCCCACCAGGGCATCAAGGCGGCCGTCGCCAAGGTGCTCAATGCAACCTGGCAGCGCTGCCGCGTCCACGTCATGAGGAACGTGCTGGCCCACGCCGGCAAGAGCGGGCGCCGCGTCGCCTCGGCCTTCATCGCCACCGCCTTCGCCCAGGAAACACCCGAAGCCGCCAGCACCCAGTGGCGTGCCGTTGCCGACCAGATCCGGCCCAAGGTGCCCAGGCTGACAACGATCATGGATGAGGCCGAGCACGACGTGCTTGCCTACTACATGACCTTCCCCAGGGAGCATCGTGCCAAGCTGCATTCGATCAATCCGATCGAACGCATCAACGGCGAGATCAAGCGCCGCACCGACGTCGTCGGTATCTTTCCCAACGACGACGCCATCGTCCGTCTGGTCGGCGCATTGCTGCTCAAACAGAACGACGAATGGGCCGTGCAGCGCGCCCGCTACATGACGCTGGAAACCATCAGCTTGATGAGCGATGATCCCCTCATCAGCCTGCCGGCCGTGGCGCGCTGATCAGCCCGGCCAAAGCCGGAGACTTCGGTGATCAGCGCCGTCAGATACACCACTCACTGGGACACGATCTTCCGGTCTCAGCGCGCCAATCCAGAAGGGTTATTCAGAGACAAGAAATTGCTGAAACTCCTGTGCAGCCATATTGTCCGGTGGCAGGACCCTATTGCATGAAGGTGCACGCCGATGGTCCGTTACCAAGTTTGCGATATAGTGGTCGATTGGCTGAGGCGATCGCCGATTTTGTCGGTCGCGGCCGACACTGTCCCGATCGTAGGACTTTCCGGGCCACAGGGCGCAGGAAAAACCACTATCATGCAGGCGCTCTGCGATACCTTGGCTGAAGACGGCCTGCAGGCGGTCAGCATATCAATCGATGACTTCTACCTCACTCATTCGGAACAAGTCGCGCTTGCGCGCTCACACCCAGACAATCCCTATCTCCAACATCGCGGTTACCCTGGAACGCACGATGTTTATCTGGGCGCACAAACGCTCCAAAGCCTGCGCCTGCTCACATCCTATCAGAGCACTAAGGTGCCTTGCTACGACCGATTTGCTTATCAAGGCGAGGGCGACCGCATACAGCAAAAGAACTGGCGTGTAATCGTTGGTCCTCTGCACCTTATCATCCTTGAGGGATGGATGCTCGGCTTCACGCCGGTCGAAGAACGACTGCTTGGCGATAAGCATCTCGGGGTGGTCAATACAAGATTGGCCGAATATCGAAACTGGCATTCGTTCCTCCGAGGCTTCATATGGATCGAGCCGGAAGATCCTGGCTTCGTACGCGACTGGCGGATCGAAGCCGAGGACCGTGCAAGGGCCGAAGGCAGGACTGCCATGTCCAAGCGGCGGACGAAGGCATTCGTTGAGGCATTCCTACCTGCATACTTTGCGTACTATCCCGGGCTCAGAAAACGCGCTCCGACTACTCTCCCACATCTACGGATTTTGATTGGCAAGAACCGCGAGGTTAGGACCGTCAGCACGGACTGGAACGGCGGAGGGTAGGCTGACGCACAAGCCACAGTCTGCTCGGTCACGACGTTCAAACAGAGGCCGATCAAATCAAAAGGTCCTGAGCCTAGAGCGCTAAATCGTCCCTCAGGTACGGGTGTGGATACGCGGCCGCACGAGCTGGAGACCCGCATTAACCCGGTTTGGTTTGGCGGATTGGCGCTGAGAATATTGCAAGGCCGGTATTTGGGCTGATTTGGCGACCTTTTGGCTGTGGGCTCGCAGCCAGGTCAGGTCGATTTGAGCCGGTTCCACGATTGCGGACAGAGTCATCCCGCGGCTTTGGCCCGCTCATGGAAGATCAGCCTATCGAAGGTGTAGGCGATGTTGGCGAGCAGCATCTTCGCCTCGGCTCGGGCGATGCCGATGGTGCGGATGAACAGGCCGAACCGGTTCTTCTGGTGTGCGAACACATGCTCCACCGCCGCACGGACCGACGACTTAGCGGCATTGGCGCGCGCCATAGGCTGCGGCATGGCGTGTCCGGCCGGCTTGCGACGATGAATGCGGCTGACCAATCCTTTCGATGACAGCCATTTCTCATTCTTTTGCGATCGGTAGGCGCTGTCGGCCCAAACCTCGGACGAGGTATTCTGCGTCGTCACCAGTTTCGACAGCATGCGACCGTCGGCATGTGCCGCCGAAGTGACAGCGCTCTCCCGGATGAAGCCGAAACCTCGGTCTATGACGATATGGGATTTGTAGCCGAAGACCGGCAAGGCGATCTGCGGCAGAGGCGTCCCGTCCTGCCGGTAGCGGACCTTGCCGCCGATCTTCGGCGTCCAGCGTGCGTCGGTATCCTTCTGGGCCGCCTTCGCCGGTTCGTCCGGCCAGATTTCCCTGGCGCTCTTGCCGGCCTTGATCGCCGCCTTCTCGCTTTCGGTGTTGCGCTGCTTCGGCGCCGGAACCAGCGAGGCATCGACGATCTGACCCGACATCGGGATGTAGCCCTTCTTGTGCAATTGCCAGTCGAAGGCTTTCATCACCCGCTTCAACGTGTCGGTCTCGGTCAGTTTGTTGCGAAACAGCCGGATCGTGTTCTCGTCCGGCGTCGGGCCGCCAAGATCGAAGCCGAGAAACCGCATCCAGGACAACCGGTCCCGGATCATGAACTCCATCCTGGCATCGCTCAGATTGTGCTGCGCCTGCAAAATCAGCGCCTTGAACATCGACACCGGATCGAACGGCGGGCGACCACCCTTGCCACCCTCGCCATAGCCAAGTCCTTCGACCAGCCAGTCACGGAAATACTCAAAGTTGACCGTCGCCTCCAGAACCTCGAGCGGATCACCATCCTTGCTCAGCCGGTCGAGATGTTCCGAAAGCCCCAATAGCGACCGCTGCTCCATCGTCCCGTCTCCAAATCACGACACAAGCAGTGAATCACAATTCCATCCCTACCAGCACGGTTAATGCGGGTCTCCAGCTACCGCGACGCAACCTCGATCGGACAATCGGCGCTTTCCCAGGCCGGTACGCCACCATTTAGCAGGTAGACGCGCGTGTAGCCCCAGAGCACGGCCTTCGCGGCAGCGATTGCCGCATATTCGCAGTGCGCACTGTTGCAATAGAAGACCACCTGGTCGTCCGGGCGCACGACCTTCAGGAGCGCTTCCCTTGACAGGTCGGACGCGAGCGAGAGATTGACAGCTCCCGGGACATGGCCGCTGGCGTAGCCGGCGTGCGCACGCACATCGACGAAGCGGACGCCGCGGTCGAACAGTGTTCCAGCCGCAAGCGCCTGGAGTCCGGTTGCGCCCCTGACTGTGAATTGGCCGGCCTCCCCTCTCTGCACCAGGTCAATGTAGCGGCCGAGAGGCAGGTCTGTCCCGGCACCTTCCCGCACACCCGCCCTCCGCAATCCTTCGGCCAGCCTGTCGATGCCCGAGCGGCCGTTGCCGAACACATTGCCGTGCCAGTTCCATTGCGCCTCCTGTACCGTCATCGGATCTCTGCCGGCCGCCATTGCCAGGCCGTTATACCGGGCGACGGCGCGGCTCACGCCATCATCGACGCCGAGCTGGCCGAGGCTTGCAACCAGCGTGATGTAATCGTCGCTAGTCGCCGCGCCTTGCGCGGCAATGCGCTCGACGGTGGCGACCGCCTCCTGGTATTTGCTCTGCTGAAACAGGGTAGCCGACAGAAGTCGTAGCGCGGCCGACGCGAATTTCGGGTCGAGGTCAATGGCCCGGCGTAACACCACTTCCGCCTCGGCCGGTCGGCCGCTCTCATAGAGGAGGGATGCTTCGCTCATGAGCACATCCGGATCGTTGGGAGTCTCCTTTTTCGCCTCCGATATCAGACCGAAGGCTGCATCACGATGTCCTGCAAGCAGCGCCTGCTCGGCCGCCACGGCATAAGCAAGCGGGGTCGGCTGTTTCAACGCCTTGGCAAGGTTGAGACGCAGACTGACGTGGGCGCGGTCCAGCTCGGTGCCGTCAATAGTGCTCCAGCTTGACTGGATTATCTTATGCTGCGCTGCCGCCATTGCCGCATAGGCGCGACTATATTCGGGATCGTACCTAGTAGCTTGTTCAAAATAGGCGATCGCCTTGAGCGTGTCTTCCTGGGTATCGAGCTGCAGGCGCTCCAACCCGAGCTGAAGCGCGTCATGGGCCTGCGGGTTGGTGGTCTCAACGAACTCCGCGCGACCTTCGTCACCGTCGGCCCGATCAACAATAGCCGCCGGCCCTACGCTCAGTGGCCAAAGGACCATTGCAGCCAAAAGGCAGGCGAAGGCGCCAGCAGCGACGCTGGCCAGTCTTGGCGAATGCACCACAAGAGGAGCGAAAGTCACGTTGCTGCCGGGCGGCGATTTCCCATTTGGCGTTACGACGAGCCGATAGCCGCGTTTGCGGATCGTCTTCAGCACGATGTGCCCGTCGTCGCCAAAGACATGCCGGATCTCATGAATGCATTGAACGAGGCTGTCGTCGGTGACGGCGATCCCGGGCCAGACCGCCGCTGCTAATTCCTCTTTCGTGACGAGTTGGTTGGCGTGGCAGCTCAACTGGCGCAGCACCGCGAAGCACTGCCTCCGCAGATCGACTGGCCTTCCCGACGCGTCGGTCAGCAATTCATTGTCGAGATCGACGGTGACCCCGTTGATGGCGAATGTAGTGCCGATCTGCATCCGGCGCACACCGGCACTATTGCCGCCTCCGTACCCTTCGCCAGTGGAAGTTAACACATCCGCGCTGCCATGGGCACAGACATTGGGTATCGTCTAACCTAGTTTCTGGCTGATTTCGGCAAAATTTCGGGAGAGCTTCGTGACCGAACGGGCCGCGGGCGAACACGATGGCGTCATCAGCAAAGCTAAGCACTGCGCTCGCTGTTCTGGCAATGAGAAAGGATGGGCCATGTTCGCAACCCACTGCCGCTTGCCGTCATTTACCGGTGTCGCGCTGGGAGCCACCCTCGCGGTGCTTTCTGTTGCGTCGGCAATGACCGATCCATTACCATCCTGGAACGAGGGTCCCACGAAGGCGGCGATCATCGCCTTCGTAGAGCGAGTCGCCACTGAAGGCTCCTCAGATTTCGTGCCGCTCCACGAACGAGTCGCGGTATTTGACAATGACGGCACCCTCTGGGTGGAGCAGCCGGTGCCTGCCCAGGTAGCGTTCGAACTCGCCTGCGTCTCGGCCGTCGGCAATACACATCCAGATTGGGAAATGACTCAGCCGTTCAAAGCTGCTCTGGAAGGAGACACCAGCTATCTCGCTGGAATCGGAGAGCGCGGCTTTGCAGAGATTCTTGTCGAGTCCCACGAAGGGTGGGATACCGACGACTATCAGACCACTCTGATGAGTTGGATGGCCGGCACGCGCGATGCCAGATTTGGTCGTCCCGCGACCGACCTCGTCTACCAGCCGATGCTGGAGGTGATCGACTACTTCAGGACGAACGAGTTTGAGATCTACATCGTCTCCGGAAACAGCGCCGACTTCATGCGCCCATGGGTGGCAGCGGTTTACGGCATGCAGCCCGATCACGTAATCGGCTCCGCGATCACGACAAGATACGAGTTCATCGGGGGCAAACCCCGGCTAACGCGGTTGCCCGCGATGAGCATGATCGGCGACGGCGCTGGTCGTCCCGCCGGCATCTACGAGCGCATCGGTCGCCGGCCCATCGCCGCCTTCGGCAACGCGGACATCGACTTCGAGATGCTGCAGTGGACGACTACTGCTCCAGGACCCCGGCTCGGCGTCGTCATCCACCACACCGACGCGCAACGCGAATACGCCTATGACCGTAAGACCAATTTCGGCCTTCTCGACGCCGTGCTCGATGCAGCCGGTCCAAATGGCTGGCTGGTCGTCGACATGAGGAACGACTGGAAGACAATTTTCCCGTTCGAGACGCAGTGAACTCGAGTGCATTGCGACGGGCGGACGAATCCCGCTCACATCAAAGGAGGGCCTTATGCGTGCTTGTCAGACTATAGTGTGGACATTTGCCACGACCGCATCGGTTGGAGCGGCCGCCGCCGGAAGTGGAACGCCCATCCAGGCGATGGCGAAGGGTGAAGTCGTCGCAGTCATGCCGGACGGTCGCATGGCAAAATCCATCATAACCGACGCCGCGAAATTGGATGAACTGACGAAGAGCTCCAAGCCAATCCCGTGGTGCATGATGTTCATGCTGGGGCAGGACGGCAACGTCTACATGATCGACACCTCGGCACATGCGCCGATGGTCGAGTGCGAAGAGATGGTGCCGTAGGCGCGATAGATTGTTAATGCACGAGGCTCCCAGTGATGGCGTCCCCCAGACTGGAGAACGCGATCGCCGCGGCGTTGTTCTGCTGCTGACTTTCGTTATCGACCTGGCCGAGTGCCAAGTCGTAGCCTGCCTCTAGACTACCCACCCTCCGGCATAGGGAAATATCTGACCGACGAAGAAATCGCTGTCCGAACTTGCCAAGAAGAGCAGCAGCGCCGCGGCCTCCCTACCCGACGACAAGCGCCCCGCAGGCACGTCTTTCAATCGCTGCTTAAGTTCTGGGGAGTTGATGTAGTCAGGCGGGAAATATGTAGGATTCTCGACAAAGATTTGGCCCGTCGCGTTCACTTGCACATTGTGCGGCGCGACCTCAACGCCAACGCAGCGGACATAAGCGTGCTGGGCACCGCGGGCTGCCGCATAACAAGACCTGTTCGAAGTGCCGCGAAGTGCCGCTGCGCTGCCCACCACCACAATCTTCCCGCTTCGACGTTCGATCATTTGAGGAAGGACAGATCGCACAAGCCGATGGAGCGGGTGGACAATCTTATCGAACACCGCCGCCCAATCCTTGTCGCTCGTTTCATGGGCCAGCGCTCTTGGGTTGGGAATTGACAAATTGACGACAAGGACATCGATACGTCCCGCTTCTTTTGTGAGAGCTTCACATCGACCCGGTTGGCGTAAGTCAGTGAAATCTGGGATGACTTGCGCACCCTCCTCAGTGAAGAGCGCAATTACGGCGGGCCCCATGAAGTCGTCTGCTTCCGTAACAAGCACCCGGCGCCCGGCGAGCCTGTCTCCCATGTTCAATTATTCCTCCCTGTTGGTCAGGTCGTCTCAATGCCAGCTCATTCTTGTCAGTATCAGTGAAAATGCAAGCCGACCATCCCTTGCGCGCCGCGATTGTTGTTCAAAAACCTAGACTAATCTGCATGAAGTTCGCGACCGTGGGCCTGCGCGCGCTCCATGGCGCGACGTTGGTTTGGCCGAAACTGACGTCGAAGCGGCCGGCGACTTTCGGCGCAAAGAGCGAATGATGCCACTATTTCGGCAGCGATCCGATAAATTGTTCCAGCCAAATGAGACCCTGAGGCCATAGACCGAGTTCGGTATCCATGTTTCCTAACTCACCTGTCTCCACCGAGGTCGACCCCTAGGCCACAGCGAAAGATCTTGCTCGGTCAAACGCGACTTTGTGGTCGTTTCGGCTTGCGTGGCCGAGGACGAACTGCCGCTCGGCGGCGCACACTGAACAGGCAGTCTCGTTGCCTAGACATCGATAGACCCGGCGTTTGGATGCTTGTATGTTCAACGGCTAATGTGCCGCGAGGGTGGCGAGGCGCGCGAGCTGCGCAGCTGGCTGGATGACCTCGAACTTGGCAAGTATTTCGAAACCTTAGTCGCAAACGACGTGGATTTCGATCTGCTGCCCGAGTTGGACGACAGCGACCTTGAGCGGCTCGGCATTTCATTTGGGAATCGCAAGCGGCTGCTGCGAGCCATTGCAAAGCTGAAGCCGCAGCTACATGACGCCGGCCCTACGCCGGAGCTGGCTAAGGCGACGGCTTCCGGCCCGGAACGCCGGCAGCTCACCGTAGTGTTCGTCGACCTGGTCGGCTCGACCGAGCTCTCTACACAAATTCCAAGCCGATCTGCCCGAACAACCAAGGCTGTGACATGCCGGTACCTCGGTGGCGGCGCATATCGGAATTAGGGATCTCTCACGAAATCGAGCCACAACGTTGAAGGCTAATTTCTGCACCCCGGCCGATTCCCCGCTGTCGTTCCCAGCATCCGCCCCTTCGTGCCAACCACCACTCAATGGGTGGACACAGCGGTGGGTTAATTGCGTGACTTCGATGCTAAGTGCTTGGACACGCTGACTCTCTAGCGATTCGTTGGTGCCCGGGGGCGGAATCGAAACACCGACGCGCGGATTTTCAGTTCGCACTTGAACCGCCGAGCACCTATGAGCGTTTGTCAATGAACCGCTCGTCAACCAGCTCTCTCGAGACCATCTACCCCCGCCGTTTGCAAACACTGGTGTCGCACTCACCAAGCAGCTGCACGGAATCGCCGCAACTGCACTCTTTCATGGGTGGCGCCGACCAATCACCAGCCAAAAATCAAGAAGGGACCACGCGGAGACGCTATCACTCCACCATCGGCAATTTTTAGTGGAATCATCACGTCGTTGCCTCCGGATCCGAAGACTTGCCCTGCAAGGAGATCGAATGGAATGCGGCTCGCACGCTGCCCGGGGCGCTGACCGATATCGGCTCCTTCACGGCTGCCCGTGGTGGCACCTATAATGGCGGCCGATGCCAGCTCAGCACGTTGCGCCATGATCGTTCCCTATTTCGATGCCCGGGCACGCGCCACTCCCGCGACCGAGGCTCGGCTGCTCGTTGACTCAACCAGTACTCCGCCATGGCGAGATGTCCGTCATGTGAGGGAACCATGACGGTGTCCAGTAGTTGATTCACAAATGACCGGCGATCGGACCAGTTCCGAGGCGAGGCTGCGATGATCGAGAAAAACTCCGACGTCTTCGATCTCTTCTCCAAGTTTTATGCCAGCGCGACCCAGGAGGAGATGAGCCTCCAGCAATATCTCCTGGCCTGCCGCGAGGACAAATCGTTGTACGCTTCCGCGCCTGAGCGGATGGTCGACGCAATCGGTGAACCAACTCTGGTTGACACCAGCAAAGACGAGCGGCTTGGCAGAATCTTCTCGAACAGGACAATCAAGCACTATCCATCCTTCGCCGACTTCTACGGCATGGAGGACACAATTGAGCGCATTGCCGGCTATTTCCGTTACGCCTCACAAGGTCTCGAAGAACGCAAGCAGATTCTCTACCTGCTCGGCCCGGTCGGTGGTGGCAAGTCGTCGCTCGCGGAACGTCTCAAGAAACTGATGGAAGAGCGGCCGACCTACACGCTGAAGATCGGCAACGTGGTCAGTCCTGTCTTCGAGTCGCCGCTCGGTCTATTCGATCCCGACCGCATGGCCGATCTGTTGGAGGACAAATACGGGATCGCGCGACGGCGCCTGAACGGCTTGATTTCACCGTGGGCTGCGAAACGGCTAGACGAGGTGGGTGGCGACATCTCCAAATTCAGCGTAGTCAAGCTGATGCCGTCACGGCTTCGCCAGATTGCGATCGCCAAGACCGAGCCCGGCGACGAAAACAACCAAGACATCTCGACTCTTGTCGGCAAGGTGGATATCCGGCAACTGGAGAATTTCAGCCAGTCCGATCCGGACGCTTATTCATACAGCGGCGGTCTGAACCGGACGACGCAAGGGCTGCTTGAGTTCGTCGAGATGTTCAAGGCCCCGATCAAGGTGCTGCACCCCTTGCTAACCGCGACGCAGGAGGGCAGCTACAACGGTACCGAGAATTTCGGCGCCTTTCCCTACCAAGGGATCGTGGTGGCCCATTCCAATGAGTCGGAATGGCTGCAGTTCAAGAACAACAAGAGCAACGAGGCGTTCCTCGACCGCATCCTGGTTGTCAAGGTACCCTATTGCCTGCGGGTCGCCGAAGAGCGGCAGATCTATGAAAAGCTGTTGCGCGAAAGCGAGCTGGCCGGCAGCCCGTGTGCGCCCGAAGTGCTCGACATCCTCAGCCGGTTCACGGTTTCGACACGGCTGGCCGAGTACGACAACTCGCCGCTCTATACCAAAATGCGAGTCTATGATGGCGAAAACCTGAAGGAAATTGATCCCAAGGCGAAATCGGGCCAGGAGTACCGCGACGCCGCCGGCGTCGACGAGGGCATGACGGGGGTCAGCACGCGCTTTGCCTTCAAGATCCTGTCGCAGACCTTCAACTACGACACCCAAGAGGTTGCCGCCGATCCGGTCCACCTGATGTATATCCTGGAACAAGCGATCAAGCGGGAACAATTCCCCAAGGAAACAGAAGCAACTTATCTCAACTTCATCAAATCCGAACTCGCGACGCGTTATGCCGAATTCATTGGTCACGAAATTCAGAAAGCCTATCTGGAATCCTACAGCGAGTACGGCCAGAATCTTTTTGACCGCTACATCGCTTATGCGGACGCCTGGATCGAGGATCAGGATTACAAGGACCCCGACACCGGCCAGATCCTGAACCGTGAAGTACTGAACAATGAGTTGTCGCAGATCGAGAAACCGGCTGGCATCGCTAACCCGAAGGACTTCCGCAACGAAGTCGTGAAATTTACGCTGCGGGCACGCGCCAGGAACAACGGCCGCAACCCGTCATGGACCAGCTATGAAAAGCTGCGCGAGGTGATCGAAAAACGTATGTTTGGCCAAGTCGAGGATCTCCTTCCAGTCATCAGCTTCGGCTCTAAGCAAGACGGCGTCACTGAGAAGCGGCATACCGAATTCGTCCAGCGTATGATCGCGCGCGGCTATACCGAGCGCCAGGTCCGCCGATTGGTGGATTGGTATATGAGAGTGAATAAAGCGGGATAAGGCGAAGGTGATGTCCGTGCGGATTGACGCATTCTGCCGGAGACGGCTTGGGCAAAGGTCGCGGCGGGCCTCGTTATGCCAATCTTCATCGATCGCCGCCTGAATCCGAAGGACAAAAGCCTCGGCAATCGCCAGCGCTTTC
Source organism: Mesorhizobium yinganensis (assembly GCF_040081985.1). Lineage (NCBI taxonomy): Bacteria > Pseudomonadati > Pseudomonadota > Alphaproteobacteria > Hyphomicrobiales > Phyllobacteriaceae > Mesorhizobium > Mesorhizobium yinganensis. The sequence continues at coordinate 34,268 of NZ_JBEBMH010000036.1, forward strand.
TCCGACGCGCGCGTGCCGAACTCAAGCGAAGCATCCGAGACCAGATCCGAACCGGCAAGATAGCCGATGCCGATACCGAGCATGCTGTTTCGATACCGTCCACGGGGACGAACGAGCCAAGCTTTGGCGATGCAAGGGATAGTGGCCGGCGCAAGCATGTGCTGCCGGGCAACCAGCATTTCGCGCCGGGCGACCGGCTTCCAAAACCAGGCCAGGGCGATTCAGGTTCCACTCCCGGACGGACTGAGTCGGAAGACGATTTCCGCTTCGTGCTTTCACGCGAGGAAGTGCTCGACCTTTTCTTCGAGGATCTGGAACTTCCGGACATGGTCAAGGTCAATCTGAAGGAGGTCCTTCTTTCCAAGCCGCGCCGCGCCGGCTTTTCCGCGACCGGCTCGCCGACCAACATCAATGTCGGCCGTACCATGCGCAATAGCCAAGGACGCCGCATTGCACTCAAGCGCCCTAGGCGGGAGGCTGTCGAGGCGGTCCGCCAAGAGATCGAAAACTTAGAAGCGGGACCGCCAGGCCGGGCTGCTAGCCAGCGCATCGCAGCGCTCAGCGCGGAACTGGAACGGCTGGAGCGCCGGCGCCGGCTGATTGCCTATGTCGACCCCGTCGACATTCGCTACAACCGCTTCGACGCTCAGCGGGTGCCGAATGCCAACGCCGTAATGTTCTGTCTCATGGACGTGTCAGGCTCGATGGGCGAACGCGAGAAAGATCTGGCCAAGCGCTTCTTCGTGCTGCTGCATCTTTTCCTGAAGCGCCGCTACGACAACACCGAGATTGTCTTCGTCCGCCATACCCATGAAGCGAAGGAGGTGGACGAGGACACCTTTTTCTACAGCACGCAAAGCGGTGGCACGGTCGTTTCCACCGCGCTCGAGGAAATGCGCCGCATCATAGAGGCGCGCTATCCCAGTGGCGAATGGAACATCTACGCCGCCCAGGCATCGGACGGCGACAATTCCGCCGCCGATTCCGAGCGCTGCACATCACTGCTGGACGGCGAGATCATGCGCCTGTGCCAGTATTTCGCCTATGTCGAGATCATAGACGAACGGGAAATCCACATCTTCGGCTCCACCGACAACGGAACATCGCTTTGGCGCGCGTACGATGCGGTCAACGGCCGATGGCCAAATTTCCACGTGAGTCGCATCGCCAAGGCGGCGGACATCTATCCGGTGTTTCGCCAGTTGTTCACCCGGCAACCGAAGCCGCGTAGCGGCTGAAGGGGAGGCGCTCATGGCAGGGTGTGCCGCCAGGTCCGATTTGCTGTTTTCGGGTTCCGACTGGGATTTCCGGTCATTGTCGCGCGCCTATGACGCGATCGAGACGATCGCCATCGAAAAACTTCACCTCGATGTCTACCCCGTCCAGTTGGAGATCATTTCGTCCGAGCAGATGCTCGACGCCTATTCTTCCGTAGGTATGCCGCTGATGTATCGTCACTGGTCGTTCGGCAAACATTTCCTCCACGAAGAATTGCTCTACCGCAAGGGCGGGCGGGGACTTGCCTACGAACTCGTCATCAATTCCAACCCCTGCATCGTTTATCTGATGGAAGAAAACACCATGGCCTTGCAGGCCCTGGTGACGGCCCATGCGGCGCTCGGCCACAACCATTTCTTCAAGAACAACCACCTGTTCCGGCAGTGGACCGACGCCGGCTCGATCCTGAACTACTTGGACTTCGCCAAGGGCTACATCGCCCGCTGCGAGGAACGCCACGGTCTTGCCGCAGTGGAGGTCGTCCTCGACGCAGCCCATGCTTTAATGGAGCAAGGCGTGTTCCGCTATCGCCGCCCGCCGAAGCTTTCCCTCGAAAAGCAGAAGCAGGACTTTCGCGATCGTCTCGACTATGAGGAGCGCTCCTATAATGATCTGTGGCGCACCTTGCCTGCTTCGAAAGCCGGCAAGGATGGCGGCGCCGAGGAGAGCGCGGCCGAGCGCAGGGACGCGCTCAAACTACCCGAGGAAAATTTGCTCTATTTCCTGGAAAAGAACAGCCCGATACTCGAGCCCTGGCAACGCGAAATCCTTAGAATTGTCCGCGTTGTCGCGCAGTATTTCTACCCACAGCGGCAGACGAAGGTCATGAACGAAGGCTGCGCGACCTTCGTGCATTACACGTTGATGAACACGCTGTTCGACCGGTGTATGATCAGTGAAGGCTCCATGCTAGAAATACTCGCCAATCATTCCAACGTGATCTTCCAGCCGGACTTCGACGATCCGCGCTATTCAGGCATCAATCCCTATGCGCTGGGCCTCGACATTATGCAGGATATTCAGCGCATCGCGACGGAACCCACCCCTGAAGATCGCGACTGGTTTCCCTCCATCGCGGGAAGCGGCAACTGGCGCGAAACCCTGCTCGACGCGTGGTCCAACCACCGCGACGAATCCTTCATCCGCCAGTATCTCAGTCCAGCTCTGATCCGCAAATGGCGGTTCTTCGTTCTCGGCGATAAGGCCAGCGAGGCGTACTACAAAGTCGCGTCGATCCACAATGAACGCGGTTACGAGGCGATACGGGCGGCGCTGGCCGACAGCTACGACATTGCAGCGAACCGGCCGGACATCCAGGTAGTGGACGTCAACCTGCTTGGCGACCGGCACCTGCGCCTGCAGCATAAGGTCAAGGACGGTATCCTGTTGGAGGAAGCGGGCCGCGACGCGACCCTCCGCCATATTCGCCGGCTATGGGGCTACGACGTCAGCCTGGTTGGCGTGGACGCGGATGGCGGCGCCACGCTCTATGAACGCACCCAAGCCGGCGACTGATCGGAACGGGGCATCGGCAAGAGTAATTTTCGTCCTTCGTTACGCTGATTTCGTCCCGTTGTCGGCGCTTCCAAGATGTCAGGCATCGCCTTCTCGATGCGGCCCATTCGGGAATGGAGATCTGCGGGCCGACTGCACCGGGACGGCAGCATGCCGATCGACAACAACCTTCTGGAGCGCGACATCAGGACTTTTGCCACTGGCCGGAAAAGTTGGTTGTTCAGCTATACCGTCGACGGAGCGAGGGCCAGCGCCATCGTCTACAACTTGATGCTAACCTGCCGCGCCTCACGCCTGGAACAAACTGGTCGAGCAGCCATGGCGAATCAAGTCGCTCGGCCTCCGCGCGCGGGCCCGACGGTTCTGATCAATGAATCTTGGTATTGGGGCCGAACTACTTTGACTAATATTGGAACGGAAGATACACGATCTCATGTTCCATTCCATTTCCAAAGCTCCCACTCTAGGCATCGTCGTGAAAATCGGTGTCGCCGATCCATCTAGGGTTGAGCGGCGCGAGGAATTGGACATTCGGGGCATCTTGCTGCCGCTTCCCCAGCCATGAACGTCGCGTTCGCGCTATAGCCGCGCAGAGCACGCCGACATCGGGTGCCGCACTGCCCTCTTTGCCAAAGATCGACTTTTCGAATGCGGCGTAGGCGCGTTGCGCCTCGATTACTCCGTGACGGTGGAGCCACTCCGAAACCGGTCCGAGATCGGCACGTCGTGCCCAGGCATCGAGAAGGATGTACGCAGTGCGGCGGTTGCCGTTTCTGCAGCCTTGCTCGAAGCGGCGGAAATAGGCGGGCTCCGAATTTTCCCGTTTGGCCTGCCTTGCTTGAAGATGCGTCTGAATCCGCGGCAAACCCGAGAGTAGAAACCAGCCTGCCCCTAAGAGTGCGGCCATAGCGACACCGGCAACCGGCAGCCACCATCTCCAGTCGATGCCTGCCCACGCGGATCTCGGCGTTTCGACCGGCGCTGGCGGTGCGATCACGGATTCGCTCGCCGCCGCTTCGGACACGGTTACGGCGACTGCCGGTGCGGATGCCGTTTCATCCTTGCCGCTCTTTGGATCGAACCAGTGGACCTCCACGGCAGGAAGCGTGTAGCTCCCCGCTTTCTCGAAGAGGTAGGTGACAGTGTCGGTGCGCCTACCGACGACGAACTCGCCACGCGCGGTCCGCTGGTCTTCGACCTTGGGGTCATGACGGTAGATTCGCACGTCATCGGGCGCGTCGAAGGATGGCTCCGGGATCAACATCGCCTGCATGCCGTCGGCCGTGACTGTGACGGTTCGAACCAGCGAATCTCCGGCCTTGATTGTCTGGGTGTCGCGGTCGAGCGCCTGCTCGACGCCGACACGCGCCGCCGTCACGAATGCGCCGCCCGCTTCCACGCCAGGCTGGGCGGTCACCGTGAATTTTGTGGGAGGCAACGTTACCTTGCCCGGCGAAGCCTGGCCCGGCACGGCGGCATAGGTGAATGTAATCTCGGCCTGCGGCAGAACATAGTCGCCCGCCGCCTGCGGCGTGACCAGGTAGCTGCGGCTGACGCCGGCGAAACTTTCGCCGTCGACGGTCTCGTTGAGGTTCTCGGCGCCCGAGTCCGGCAGCGTCACCACGGCATTGGGCAGATCGAACAGCGGGAATTGCGGCGGCGACATGAAGAAGTTGGGCACGAACACGTCGACGTCGATCGTAATCTGCTGGCCGGGATAGATCGTGCCCTGTGCCTTGACGGTCGCGCGGGCGAACGGATCCGCCGCATAGGTCACCGAGATCGACGCGAGCAGCAGGAACGTGGCCGCCGCCAGATGCCGAATGGCTGGCATGGCGCGCCTCACGGCTTGCCGCCCTTGGCCTCGATGGCGAATTTGCGGGCGAGCAGGTCGGCCGGCGTCACCTGGATGTTGCGCATCCACATATCGGCGGTCTGCTGGGCGGCGTCGACGGTGCCGGCCTTGCCCTTCTTGCCCTTGTCGTCGAACTGGATCTTGTCGGGCTTTTCGTTGGGATCCTGTGCCTCCTGCTCTTCGTCGTCCTTTTTCTTGGCGGCGGCAAGCGCTTCCGCGACGGCGAGATTGGTCTTGGCATCGGCCCAGTCCGGCCGTGCCTTGAGCGCCTGGCCATAGGCGGCCACGGCCTGCTCGGGCCGGGCGAGATGCATCAGCACATTGCCCTGATTGTAGTAGGCTTCCGCCGTTCCGGACTGTGCGAACGCATCCAGCGCCTCATCAAATTTTTCCGCGCGATAGAGGGCGACGCCTCGCCAGGCCGGGTCGCGGAACCGTTCCGCCGCGCCTGCATAGTCGCCGCGCTCGAAGGCGAACCGGCCCTGCTGGTCTGGCGTCAGCCACATGTCGGCGAAACTCCATTCCGCCGCATCCGCCCAGTCGGGCGAGGCAAGGAGAACGACGGCGAGCAAGGCGCCGCTCCATTGCACGCTCCAGCCACGGCGAAACCAGAAGGCGCCGAGGGCGGCGATCGGAATGGTCAGCCACCAGCCCATGTCGCGCCAGCGGGTCGCCCCTTCGGCGGCCTTCTGCTGGAACGCGGTCTGGATGCGCCGCACGATCCACTCGACGTCGGCGTCATCGGCCGTCACCGTCGCGACCTGCACGGAGGACTGCCGTTGCAGTTCCTTCAGGGCGTCCACGTCGAGTTTCGCGAAGACGCGCGCCCCGGCGGAATCGGTCAGGTACTCGCTATCGCCGATCTTGACCGGTCCGCCTTCGGCCGTGCCAATCCCGAGCACAATCAGGTCTTGACGGCCGCGATAGCCGGAGAATGCGTTGAGGGCAGCCTGCTCCACGCCGTCGGTCAGGAAGAGAATCGTACCGGGCGCCCCTTCATTGGCGAGGCCAGCCTCGGCCGCCTGCAGCGCTTTGGCGGTATCCTTGCCGGGGACAGGCATCAGGCGCGTAGCGAGTGAGGCTGCGTAGGTCTTGATCAATGCGGCGTCGTCGGTCAGCGGCAGCACCATGTGGGCGGAGCCGGCATAAGCGAAGACAGCCGTGCGTGCGCCCTTGCGCCGGTCGAGAATGTCCTGGACCTTGAGTTTCGCACGCTCCAGCCGGGACGGGGAGATATCGGTAGCGTCCATAGTCTGCGACAGGTCGACGACAATCGCGAGCGGCGCGGTGTCCTCGACGAAAGGCGGACGCTCGCGTTCCCAGGTCGGCCCGGCCGTCGCGATCGCGCCGAGCGCGATTGCCGCCGCCGTCAGATGCACCGGATGCAGGTGCCGAGCCGCCTGCCGCGTAACCACCAGATGGTCGAGCAGGTTGGGTGCGATCATGCCGCGCCAGCGTGTTCTGACGTCGGTCTGCCTTGCCAACAGCCAGGGCAGCGCGACGGCCGCGATCAAGGCCAGCAGCCACCACGGGCGCAGAAAATGAAAATCGGCGATCATGCCTCGGCCTCGCGGACCGGCGCAGTCGAGGGTCGCCGCAACGTAGTCCCGAGCCACATCGCGGCATGATAGGCGATCAGCAGGATGAGGGCCGCGCCCAGCGGGTAGTGAAAGAGTTCGATGCGTGGCCGCCAGGACAGGGTCTTCTGGTTGGCCGGAGTGATGCTGTCGAGCGTGGCGTAGATGTCGGCGAGCTGGTTCTGGTCCTCGCCGAAAAAATAGCGCCCGCCGGTCGTCTCGGCGATCTTGCGGAGTGCCGACTGGTCGAGTTTATCCTCGCCGGTGGCGTTCGGATCGCCGATGCCGACGGTGTGGACAACTATCTTGTTCTGCTTGGCGATGTCGGCAGCCTTGTCCGGCGGCATCTTGCTCGCCGTGTCGTTGCCGTCGGTCAGCACCACCAGCACCTTGTCCGGCGCCGGGCTGTCGGCGAACATCTTTATCGCCAGGCCGATGGAATCGCCGAGTGCCGTGCGCGGGCCGGCCATGCCGGGCAGCGTGTCGGCCAGCATCGACTGCACGGTCTTGTGGTCGAGCGTGAATGGCACCAGCGGATAGGGCGCGTCGCCGAAGGCGATCAGCCCGATCCGGTCGCCGGGACGGCGGTTGACGAAATCGGCAACAACCTTGCGGACGGCGTCAACGCGGGGGACGAGTTGGCCAGTGGTGTCGCGGAAATCGCGCGTGTCCATAGACTGCGACAGGTCGAGCGACAGCATGAGGTCGCGCTGCGGTTCCGTCTTCTCCAGTGGCGGCTCGACATATTGCGGCCGCGCAAGCGCAAGCACGATGAGCGCCCAGCACATCGGCGCGATCAGCTTCTGCATCCAGTTGGTGCGCGGCACCACCGAGCCCTGCGTCGGCGAGACGCCGGCGGCGCGCGTGATCTCGTCGAAGAAGGGCAGCCGCACGGACGCCGTCTCTTCACGATAGGCCGGCAGCAGCCACCAGACGAGCAATGGCAGCGGCAGCAGCGCCAGCAGCCAGGGATGGTCAAGCTGGTACATGGTGCCTCTCTATCCAGCGGCGTACCGCGGCGAGGAAAGCCCTTTCTGCGGCCTCCGGCACGGCCTGACCTCGCTGATACTCGGCATCGTCGAGCAGCGCGGCGGCCTCGTTCGTGAAGGACGATGGGCCGGCGGTCTTGCGCAGGAAGGCGACCCAGTCCGCCCCGGAAAGCGACGCCACGGCCTCGCGCGGCCAGGCAGCAAGCGCCACGCGCTTCAGCAGGGCAGCGGCCTCGGCCATCGCAGCCACGCGTCCGGCCGGTCCGCCCAGCTTGGCCTCAATCCCGGAGAGCTCGGCCAGGGCCTCGCGCCGGTAGCGGTTGCGCACACGACGCCTGTGCCAGCGCCAAGCACCCCAGAGAAGCAGCGCGGCGGCCAGCAGTGCGAGCACCACCCATCCCCAGGTCTGCGGAATCCATGAAACCGGAGGCGGTTGCGCGATGTCGGCGAGTTTCTGCAGAGCGGCGCGCGTCGCGGCGTCGAGATCAGGCGCGGCGTCTTCGTTCATCGCTAGCGCCTCCTGCCCCGAGAAGCGAGTTGGCCCAAAAGTTTCCGAAGCTGCGGCGCGACCTCTTCGGCGGCCGAGATCGGCAGCATTGGCAGGCCAAGCTCCTGCTGCCAGGACCGCAGCTCTTTTCCACGATCGCGTGCGAAAGCCGTTATGCCCGCGCGAACACCGCCTTTTGCGAAGGGAAGTTCCGCCTGCAGGGCACCGCCGCTCGCCACGATCTCGCCGGACTGCGGCAAGTCCAGCAGGAACGGGTCGTAGACGAGGATGGAGATGACGTCGTTGTGGGCGGCAAGGGCGAGCAGCATATCGCGTGTCGCCGGACCATGCCCGTCGAAGTCGCTGATCACGATGACCAGATGGTCATGCCGGGCGATGCTGCTTGCGGTCGCCAGCACGTGGTCGAGCTGCGCGGGCGTACGCGGCACGGTGGACGCGGCGGTGAGTTCGCCATTGCGGCGCGCAATCGTGGAGGCGAGCGCGATCACCGCGTCGCGGCTGCGGTGCGGCCGCAACTCATCGATATCCGTATCATTGAAGATGAATCCGCCGACCCGGTCGCCAAGATTCATGATTCGCCAGGCGCATAGCGCGGCTGCTTCGGCGGCGGCAACCGACTTCAGCGAACGCCGGCTGCCGAAGAACATGTTGATGCGCTGGTCGACCAGGATCAGTGCCGGCCTATCCTTCTCCTCGTCATAGACGCGCACGAACGGCTTTCCGGTGCGCGCCGTCACCCGCCAGTCGATGGTACGGATGTCGTCGCCCGGCAGGTATTCGCGCAGTTCCTCGAACGACAGTCCCCTGCCGCGCATGCGCGATTCATGACGTCCCGCCAGCAGCCGGCGCACCGGCGCCTTGCGCAGGAAGGTGAAATCGCGTGCCGCCGCCTCCAGCGCAACGAGATCCTCGACCGAGACGTAGACCCCCTTGGCACCGGGTTCGCTCTCGTTTCGAACGCGGGTGACACCCGTCGATCGTGCGAGCGCGGAAAGGGATTGGACCATCTCTGCCTCCGTCAGGCCACCGCGACGCGCTCCACCACGCGGTCAATTGCCTGGTCGGCGGTGACCCCGCCCGCATGCGCCTCATACGAAAGAATCAGCCGGTGGCGGAATACGTCGTGGACGATCGCCTTGACGTCGTCCGGCGTGACGTAGTCGCGCCCTTTCAGCCAAGCATAGGCCCGGGACACCCTGTCGAGTCCGATGGCGCCTCGCGGGCTAACGCCGACCTGTACCCATTTTGCCAGGTCCGGATCGAGTTTTGCCGCGTAGCGCGTCGCGAAGACTAGCGCCACCATGTAATTCTCGACGGCCTGCGAAACGGTGATCTTGCCGATCTCTGCGCGGGCGTCGAATACCGCCTTCTGCGCCAACTTCTCCGCCGGTTTCTTGGCCCCGCCCGACTTGGCCTCGTTTTCTTCCGCCCGGTTCAGCCTGATGATCGCGGCCTCCGACTTCTCGTCAGGATATCCGACCTGCACATGCATCAGGAAACGGTCGAGTTGCGCCTCGGGCAGCGGATAGGTGCCTTCCTGCTCAATCGGGTTCTGCGTCGCCATGACGAGGAAAAGATCGGGCAGCGGGTGGCTCTGGCCGCCGACGGTGACCTGCCGCTCCTCCATCGCTTCCAGAAGCGCCGACTGCACCTTTGCCGGTGCGCGGTTGATCTCGTCTGCGAGGATCAGGCTGGCGAAGATCGGTCCCTGCTGGAACTTGAACTCGCCCTTGCCGCCCTCGCTGAAATATACCTCCGAGCCGGTGATGTCGGACGGCAGCAGGTCGGGCGTGAACTGGATACGCGACAGCTCGGCATCGAGGTTCTTGGCAAGGCTCTTGATGGCACGCGTCTTAGCCAGCCCCGGCAGGCCCTCGACCAGCAGATGGCCGTCGGCGAGCAATCCGACCAGCAGCCTTTCGACCATCGCCTCCTGGCCGATGATCGACTGGCCGATGCGCGTGCCCAGGGCGACAATGTCGTCATGCGCGGTCATGGTTTCCTTCCCGATTTTTCCAACCGTCGCCGGCGCCAATGGTCATCGAAGCGTTTTCGCCGGCTTGCGCGACCCCGCAGATGTTCACGACCACATATCCGGCGAGGAGGCGGCATGGTCGCCTCCTCGGTTCTTGCGGCGACTACTGTGGCATCAGTCGCTCAAGTTCACCGAGCCGCTTGAGCGCCGCCTGCTGCTGCAGCCAACCATAGTTGATGCCGCTCGCGTTCAGCGTACTACCCGTCTGGAAAGGATACTGGTCGAAATCCGAGAAGAAGTCCTTGATCTTGCCCTGGATCGGAACCAGCAGCCACATGTTGCGGGCAAGGAACTCGATGGCCCCACCGCCATCTTCCATGCCGCGCTCATAGGGGTCCATGCGCAAGTTGGCGATCAATGCCCAGCTCGGCACCTCGCGAGTGGCGGTCGCGATGTTGCCATGGCCAGCAGTGGCAAAACTCAGTTTCCAGTCGTTCCAGCGGATCGCGTTGAGGTTGCCACCCTGGTCGAAATAGTAGACGACGTCTCTTGGGCGGCTCCTTCGCTTCGCCCTTGAGCAAAGCAGTAAGATCGTAGCCGTCAAGATGAACCTTGAACGTCTTGGACCCGCTCTGGAAGCCCTGCTTCATCTGCTCCTTGACGTCGCCTACGCCTGCCGCAGTCGCGAATGTCGGCATCCAGTCCATCAGCGTGACGGGCTCGTTGATTTGCGTGCCAGGCTTCACGACGCCCGGCCAGCGCACCATCATCGGAATGCGCATGCCGCCTTCCCATGTCGTGCCCTTCTCGCCATGGAACATCGTCTGTGCGCCATCCGGCCACAGCGCTAGTTCCGCCCCGTTGTCGGTGGTGTAGAGCACGATGGTGTTTTCAGTGATGTCGAGGTCGTCCAACTGCTGTAGCAGTTGGCCGACATGCCCGTCATGCTCGGCCATGCCGTCTGCATGGATGCCCTTGCCCGTCTTGCCAACGGAGTCGGGTTTGAGATGCGTAAATACGTGCATGCGCGTGGTGTTGAACCAGACAAAGAAGGGTTTGTCGGCCTTTGCCTGCCTGTCGATAAAGTCCTTGGCGGCAGCGAGGAACTCTTCGTCCACCGTCTCCATGCGTTTGGTGTTCAGCGGTCCGGTGTCTTCGATCTTTCCGTCCGCGCTGGACTTGATGACACCTCGCGGACCGTATTGCTTCCGGAATTCCGGCTCTTTCGGGTAGAAGTAGCCTTCCGGCTCTTCTTCGGCGTTCAGGTGGTAGAGGTTGCCGAAGAACTCGTCGAAGCCGTGTTTTGTCGGCAGATGCTGGTCCTGGTCTCCGAGGTGGTTCTTGCCGAACTGGCCGGTGGAGTAACCCTTGGTCTTCAGGACATCGGCGATCGTCGGCATCCAGTCCTGTATGCCGTGCGGATCGCCGGGCATACCAATGGTCAGAAGGCCTGTGCGGAATGGTTCCTGGCCGAGGATGAAAGAGGCACGACCCGCCGTGCAGCTCTGTTGACCGTAGGAATCGGTAAAGATCGCGCCTTCGGCCGCGATCCTGTCGATGTTCGGCGTGCGGTAGCCCATCAGTCCCATCGTGTAGGCGCTGATTTGCGGAATACCGATGTCGTCGCCGAAAATTACCAGGACGTTCGGGGGCTTACTGTTGGCGGTCGATGCCTGCGTCTGTGCGTGCACGGGTCGTGTCGATGCCCCCGAAACTGCCGCGGCCGCCAAGATCGTGCCGCCCATCAGCAGGCTTCGCCTGTCCACGTTCAGGGGAATGGCCTGCTCACTTCCACTATCGTTCGGTTTGTGAGATCTACCCATGTTTCACTCCTCAGTAGTGCCCCAACCGCCGACATTGCAACCTGCGGAACAACTATTTCGAAAGACCCAGGTACCTCGCAGCTCAGATAAGATTCGGTCAGCCACCGGTTCCGACTCTGGCGTAAGCCACGCGCCAACTGTCGATTGCAATGTTATGGCAAGTCAAACGCCAAGGCGCGTTGGACCTTGGGCCAACACAGCTTGCCGCCCTGCGTTGGCTCACGTTCTCTTCCCGCGATGCGATCGGTCTCGGCTGGGGATGATCACACCGGCGATTGCAAATTATCCGGGCTCCAGGCTTGGGAGACACCGTGCATCCGCCTTTGACGCGGCTAGTTGGCCGTGCTTTCCAGCGAGTTCATCAACGCCTCGATCATCTGGTCGACGCTGAAACTCGCGGGACGCTGGCTAGGCGGATAGTCCTTGAAGGTCTGCAGGAACGGAGCGACCCGATACACGCCATACTGGATCAGATAGGCGTTCTTGGCGAGCCAGTCGTAGTATTGATCCGAGACGATGTCAGCCCGTTCGTAGGGGTCCATCCGCAGGTTGAAGACTTTTGGCGCGCGCAGGCAGGTGAATGGGTTGGCCCAGACCTCAAAACCGCCAGGCTTGCGCTGCTCGCAGAAAATGATCTTCCAGTCGTTGTAGCGATAGGCGACCATTTCGCCATCGTCGTTGAAATAGTAGAACTCACTGCGAGCCGACTTGGGGTCCTGTCCGGTGAGATAAGGAAGCTGGTTGTAGCCGTCGAGGTGCACCTTGGCCTGCTTGCCATTCAGGTCCGTGCCCTTCAGCAGCTTATCCTTGATGTCCGTGTCGCCGGCGGCGGCCAGCAGGGTCGGGAACCAGTCGAGGCCGGAAACCATCTGGTTTGAGATTTCGCCTGCCTTGATCTTGCCGGGCCAGCGCACGAATGCCGGGACGCGGAAGGCTCCCTCCCAGTTCGTATCCTTCTCGCTGCGGAACGCCGTGGTTGCCGCATCCGGCCATGACCATTGGTTCGGGCCGTTGTCGGTGGTGTAAACGACGAGCGTATTGTCGGCGATACCCATGTCGTCGAGAGCCTTAAGCAATTCGCCGACGTCGCCGTCATGTTCAATCATGCCGTCCGCATATTCGTTGCCGGGCATGCCGCTCTGTCCTTGCATGGACTCGCGGACATGCGTGAACGCATGCATGCGGGTGGTGTTCATCCAGGTGAAGAAGGGTTTGCCCGCCGCGTGCTGCCGCTTCATGAAATCGATCGCGGCGCTGGTCGTCTCGTCGTCGACGGTTTCCATGCGCTTGCGGTTGAGAGGGCCGGTGTCCTCGATCTTGCCATCGGCGCTCGCCTTCAGCACGCCGCGTGGTGAATTGCCTTTGACGAACTCGGTATCATTCTTGGGATAATAAGGCCGCTCGGGCTCCTCTTCGGCGTTGAGGTGATAGAGGTTGCCGAAAAACTCGTCGAAGCCATGTTTCGTCGGCAAATATTCGTCACGGTCGCCGAGATGGTTCTTACCGAACTGGCCGGTCGCATATCCGAGCGGCTTCAGTGCCTCGGCGATCGTAACATCGCGGTCCTGCAGGCCGACCGTGGCGCCAGGGATGCCGACCTTGCAAAGCCCCGTGCGCAAGCAGACCTGGCCGGTAATGAAGGTCGAGCGGCCGGCCGTACAACTGTTCTCGGCATAATAGTCCGTGAACATCATGCCTTCCTTGGCCAAGCGGTCGATGTTGGGCGTCTTGTAGCCCACCAGGCCGAAACTGTAGGCCGAGATGTTGGTCTGGCCAATATCGTCACCGAAAATGACGAGGATGTTCGGCTTCGCCGGCGCTTGGTCTTGGGCGTATGTTGCCGTGCCTACGGTCAGCGCGGTAGTGGCCGAAAGCATCATCGCTCCCAGCAGTCCTCGCATATTCATGACGTTCTCCTCCTTCAACGGTGGGGCGGGACTCCCGACCGCTGCAAGCTACTTCCCGCACGCCAAGGTAGCGTATCTCGAAAATGATGAAAGTCGATTTATTTCAGTCGTCTTGGCACGCGAGCATGCGAAACACATAGGGACAAAATCCCTTGCGCGGCTAACGCCAAAGTGACCGGCACCGGTATGTTAGCAAGACCGACGCACGCCAGAGCGGGGCAGCAAATCCTCGCCTGCAAATTCCGTAGACCAACGAGTTCGCCGGTGACATAAGGGCAGCGCTCCGTGCTCCGCTGGGCAAGGTCGGTCGGCTAGAAATACGGACGGACGATGACGCGACCCTTCGTGTCTCGCGGTTTTTCCTAAGCCTCGTATCATGATCGGCGGTCCGGTGATAGTCAGGCCTAGCGCCCGGCGCGTGTCGACCGGACTCCCGACATCGGGTCGCGCTACGGGATGACCTCTGCGTCGACCGTGAACTTCCGCTGACCATGAATTTCTTCGACGGCGGCGCTATTTAGTACACGAGGGCATGTCACCGCCATCTGACCGGACGTCAAGCACGAGGATCACCGGCTGCACTGCTTCGCGGATGAGCGCCGGCCATGCGTTCCGAACGCAGTTCGGCGGCCTAAAGCGTGAGCGGTGGCGCGGCCTTATTGGCGACTTCCGTAACCTACGTGATCTCTATGCAGTTCGTAGGCGAGCTTCCCGAACGAGCGAAGGCCATTCGGCTCCGATCGCCACAACGAGATTTCGTGCGTCGTTTTCTCCAATGCCGGTTTCGCGAACCAGCCGTCGTATAAGGTGGGAAAGTCGTGCAACGTCAAATTCACGGGTCATCTGCCTCATCTCCATGTGTGAGGTGGATGTATTTGTTCGACGTATCGGCACGGTGCCGGTGAGGAATAATCTTGAATCAGGAGCGCTGAACCTGGCATGCTGCCGGTTTTTCGGACACCAGGTTAAGCCAAAATAGCTTTCTCCTCGAACTCGACAGTGCTCATATATCCCAATGTCGAATGCGTTCGCCGTGGGCTGTAGAAGCGTTCGATGTAATCAACACGTCCGCCCTAGCGTACGCCTCCGGCGAGGGCCGCCTTGCGCGAGCATGGCATGGTAGCGAGGCTGCGCTCTTAAGGTCGTCCTTACGAGCGTGGTTAGCAGCACAGCATGAGCCAGATGACGTTATTGACTGGGCCGGAGCGTCGTCGTCGTTGGAGTGAAGAGGATCAGTGCCGGATACTGGCCGCGGCATTGGCGCCTGGATC